>JAGQPO010000533.1:5940-6510 GCA_020426665.1 Planctomycetales bacterium | reverse complement strand
ACGCACCGCCGCACAATTGCGCCTGTTACCCGGAAGCCAAATTGTTCGGATTTAATGCGTTGGCTCCCCTTGCCCCCACGCGTCCGATCCCCACCAAGGTTCCCGAAGCCGGACGCCGCAATAAAGGTCCCGCGTTTGACACGGCGCTGGATCCGGTGCCATCGGCCGACGCGGCACCCAGTGACGACTGGCCGACCTATCGACACGATTCCGGACGCAGTGGGACGACGGACGGACCAATCCCCGCGGATGTCGGATCGAAATGGACCGTCAACCTGGGCGGCCGTCTGACGTCGCCGGTGATCGCAGGCGGAAACGTCTATGTCGCCCAAGTCGATGAACACACCTTGCACGCACTGGATGAAAAAACGGGTGCATCGAAATGGACCTACACCGCCGGGGCGCGAATCGATTCTCCACCAACGGTCCATCGCGGGCGCGTCGTCTTTGGTGCCGCCGACGGTTGGGTTTACTGCTTGACCACCGGTGGCAAGCTGGCCTGGCGTTACCGTGCCGCCCCGATCGATCGACGGGCGATGGCATACGAACAACTGGAATCACTGTGGCCGG
>JAGQPO010000533.1:0-5908 GCA_020426665.1 Planctomycetales bacterium | reverse complement strand
CCGGTCGGTCGAACTTTCTGGACGGTGGGTTGCGTTTGTTGCGGCTTGATTTGGCGACCGGACGAAAGTTGTCCGAGACGATCATGGACGAAACAAACCCGGACACCGGAAACAACATGCAAGAGAAGCTGCAGATCCTGCAAATGCCGGTAGGTTTGCCCGACATTTTGTCCAGCGATGGACGTCACGTGTTCATGAAGTCACAAAAGTTTGACTTCGAAGGCAACCGACTTGAAATCGGACCCAACTCCGGTGACTTCGCCACCCAGGCATCGAAGCAACGCGGAGAAGATGCACACATTTTTGCGCCCATGGGATTTTTGGATGATACCTGGTTCCACCGATCCTATTGGGTTCTCGGCCAAAGTTTTGCCGGCGGACACGGTGGTTACTATCAAGCCGGACGATTCGCACCCTCCGGGCGGATCTTGGTCAAAGGCAATGGTTACGTTTATGGTTACGGACGAAAACCGCAATACCTGCGCTGGACCACCGTTCTGGAGCACCAATTGTTTTCCGCCGAACAAAATCCACCGGAGATTCCAAAGAACTTTGGCAAAAAAGGTGGCGGCGGTGGTGGTGCGACGGGGCCGTCGGCTTCGTTCCCCAATTCGCCAAGTTTGAATCCGACGGGCAAACCGATTACGGTCGAAGCCTGGGTGACTTCAACGAAACCCCAAGGCGTGATCATCGCCCGTGGTGGTCCCTCGGCCGGTTTTGCCATGACACTGAAAGCCGGTAAGCCGCAGTTTATGGTTCGCAGCGAAGACGGACTTTCGACCGTCGAAGGCCCCAAGCGAATCGTCGGCGGTTGGCATCATGTCGTCGGTGTTCTGGACGCCGACAAAACAATGCGGTTGTATGTCGACGGCGAATTGGTCGCCAACGGCAAGTCGTTGGGATTGATTCATACCGACCCCGCCCAAGGCATGGACATCGGCGCCGACGGTCAATCGGCTGTCGGCGAATACACTTCGCCAATGACATGGTCCGGTGCGATCGATGAAGTCCGTTTGTATTACCAGGCGGCGACAAGCGAGCAGATCGCAAAGCGATACAACGACGGTTCGGAAATCTCGCCCGACGCGGTGCTGGCAGTCAGCTTTGATGATGGAACCGCGCGTGACCACGGTCTTCACCGCAACAACGGAACCATCGAAGGCGGAAAATTGGTGGAAGGCAAATTTGGAAAAGCGATCCAGTTTACCGCTGCAAACCAAGGTGCAGGCAAAAAACAGGCCGCCAACAACGACAACGTCAAACCCAGTGACAGCCTGGTCAAACCGAAATGGGCCAAAGACGTTCCGGTCTATGTGCGCGGCATGGTTCTGGCCGGAAATAACTTGTTTATCGTCGGACCACCCGACACCATCAACGAGGAAGAAACGTTCCAAAAGTTAAGTGAAAGTGATCCCGAAGTACAAACGTTATTGGATGCCCAAGACGCCGCGCTGTTAGGAAAAGATGGCGCCTCGTTATTGGCGGTCAACATTGATACGGGTGAGATCGAAAACGAAATCAAACTGGAAACCCTGCCCGCCTGGGACGGGTTGGCCGGGGCAAACGGCAGCTTGTTTTTGTCGACTCTCGACGGCAGTGTGATGTGTTTCGGGAAATGATAAACGCGATGCCGAAACAAAAGACACACTCCTGGTTGTTCCGCGTCGGCGCGATGGTGGCGATGTGTTTGACCATTGCTTTGGCACCGACGGCCGATGCGTGCAATATTCCGGTCTTCCGCTACGCGCTGGAACGCTGGAAGCCGGACTCGTGCGAAGTGATCGTCTTTTACGAAAACGAATTGTCGCCTGAACAAGACGCACTGGTCGACCAGTTGAACGCCTGTACGTCCGGCCAAGGCGGACATGCCAACGCAAGACTGTTTCGCGTTAACACTGATCGCAATGCCAAGACAGACTCCTCGGCAAAGTCAGACGCCGCCAACTCAGACGCGGATTCCGAGCACGCGGATTTGTGGTCTGATCTTCGCCAGGACTCCGGTGTCTCGCTGCCACACGTCTTGGTCCGGACCAAACTTGGGCAAGGACGCTTCATCAATCATTGGAACGGATCCCTGGTCGAAGCCACACCGTCCAAGTTGTTTCAATCACCCGCCCGTACGGAGATTCGCAGTCGGTTGCTGGCCGGGCACAGTGTGGTCTGGTTGCTGATCCGATCCGGCGATCGAGAAAAATCCGAAAACGCAAAGAAGCAAGCCGAAGAAACGTTCAAGACGCTCGCGTCGAAGGTTCAATTGCCCGAGGGGATCGGATTGCCCGGATCGGAACTGTACGCCGAAGTTCCGTTGGTTGTGAAGTTCAGCTTGCTGGAAATTGATGCCGATGATCCCAACGAAGCGTTTGTGTCCGAGTTATTGACCGGATTGCGATTGTCTGATTACGAGGCCGGGGAACCATTGCTGGTTCCGGTCTTCGGACGCGGGCGGGCTTTGGAGGTGATCCCGGCACGAGACTTGTCGCCGAGGCTGATGGAAGAATTGACGATGTTCCTGAGTGGTGCGTGTTCATGCCAGGTCAAGGAGCAAAACCCAGGCTTTGATTTGTTGATAGACGCTGATTGGGACGGCCAATTGTTTGGTGACGAAGAAAACCGACCTCCCGATCGAAGTGCTGAAGAAGGGCAGAATCGGAATCCCGTTCTGGTGCCCATCCCCGCAGGCCGAAAGTAGGACAGACCGATGAATCGAACAATCGCATTGCTGGCCGGATCACTGGTTATTCTGGTGGCAATTGGTTTCATGTTGCGGGACAACAAGAAACCGTCGGCAAGCGGCAAAACAGTGGTGTTGCACTGCGCGGCAAGCAATCGCGCCGTGATGGAGGCGATCCGCAAAGAATACGAAGAAGAATTTGATCGCAAGGTCGAAATTCAATATGGTCCATCGCAAACGTTGTTGTCGTCGATCGAAGTAACCCAATTCGGCGATTTGTATTTGCCGGCCGACGACAGCTATTTGAAAATGGCGGCAGACAAAGGATTGGTCGCCGAAACAATTCCCATCGCGACCATGCGTGCCGTGATTGTCGTCTCCAAAGGTAATCCGAAGTCGATCGCCGGGATCAAGGACTTGTTCCGGGAAGATGTACGAGTCGTGTTGGCCAGTCCCGATTCAGCCGCCGTCGGTAAAGTCGTTCGTCAGACGTTGGAGAAAGCCGGACTTTGGGCCGACTTGGACAAGGCCAAAGAAGGCTTTCGCGCGACGGTCAACGAAGTGGCCAACGATGTTGCGTTGGGAGCCGCTGATGCCGGGATTGTTTACGATGCGGTGCTGCACACCTATCCGGATTTGGAATCGGTTGATGTCCCGGAGTTGGCGGACACCGAATCACAGGTTTCAATCGGCGTGATTGCTTCAACCAAACAGTCGGCCGACGCTTTGCACTTTGCCCGCTACGTCTCAGCGGCCGACCGAGGATTGCTGCAGTATCAAAGTCATGGCTTTCGCGTCTCGGGCGGCGATACCTGGAGCGACAAACCGGAGCTGACGGTATTCGCCGGATCGATGCTCCGCCCGGCGATCGAGGAAACGATTGTCGCATTTGAAAAACGCGAAGGTGTGACCGTGCATCGCACTTTCAATGGTTGTGGAATCTTGGTCGCACAAATGAAAGGTGGCCAACATCCCGATGCGTACTTTGCGTGCGACAGTGAGTTCATGAACCAGGTTCACGACCTGTTCCCCGAACCGGTGCCGGTTTCTCAGAACGAATTGGTCATTCTGGTCAAGAAGGGCAATCCGGAAAAGATCACTTCGCTGCGGGATCTCAGCCGAAAGGGGTTGCGTGTCGGGATCGGACACGAAAAACAATGCGCGATGGGCTGGATCACGCAAAACACGTTTCGCGAAGGCGGCGTGCAACAAGAGATCATGCCGAACGTGACCGTCCAATCGCCGACCGGCGACATGTTGGTCAATCAATTGCAAGCCGGTTCGTTGGACGCAGCCGTTGCATACCTGAGTAACGCGGCAGGCGCGTCGGAGTTCTTGGACGCCATTCGCATTCAGGGCATCGAGTGCAGCGTTGCAACGCAACCTTGGGCGGTCGCCAAGGAATCGCCCAATGCAAATTTGGCGTCTCGGCTGTTCCAAAAGATTTGCTCTGCGGAGTCACAAGATCTTTTTGCCGATCAAGGTTTTAGCTGGCAGAGAGTGGTCGACCAAGTCATCAATGAGTGAGCCAGTGGATTCTTCGTCATCGCGGACGCTACGGCGACGCAGCGATGCGCCTTTCTTTTTCGTGATGGGTGGGATCTCGGCAAGTTTTATCCTGCTGATTGTTCTGTTGTTGGTCGCCGATCTGTTATTCACTTCTCCGGCAGACTTTGCCGCGGCGATCCAAAAGCCGGAAATACAGGCCGCGTTTCGTTTAACGATCCTTAGCTGTTCCGCCGCAGCCGTCTTGTCGCTGTGGGTTGCGACGCCACTTGGATACCTGTTGTCACGCTATCGATTTCCCGGCCGCTGGTTGGTTGATACGTTGGTCGACATACCGATCGTGCTGCCTCCGCTGGTGCTGGGGCTAAGCCTGTTGATCCTGTTTCATTTTTCGATCGACGGTTGGACGCTGGAAAGTTGGCTCAGTGATACGGTTGGATTTCCCGTTGCGTTTCATTGGCCGGCGGTTGTACTTGCCCAGTTTTCAGTCGCTTGCGCGTTCGCCGTCCGCACGATGCGTGTCACGTTCGACCAGATTGATCCTCGCAGCGAAGACGTTGCCCGGACGCTAGGTTGCACACGCAGCCAAGCTTTCTTGAAGATTGCGTTGCCGCAGGCGTGGCGAGGGATGATTGCGGCAACCACCATCGCTTGGGCGCGGGCGCTCGGCGAATTCGGTCCGATCTTGGTTTTCGCCGGTTCGACTCGGATGCGTACAGAGGTGCTGTCGACGACGGTGTTCTTGGAGTTAAGCATCGGTCAGCTGAACGCAGCAGTCGCCGTTTCGTTGTTGATGGTCGTGATGGCGGCCGTCGTGTTGATGATTCTTCGAGTGCTCGGAACGGGTTTGAACGCGTGATTCATCTTGAAAACGTTGCGATCCGTGCCGGCGGGTTCTCCTTGAATGAGATTTCGTTCCAGGTTCCTAAGGGAGACTACGCCGTTTTGATGGGCCGAACGGGCCGCGGTAAGACGACCATTTTAGAATCGATCTGTGGACTTCGACGTGTCACCGCGGGGACGATTCGGATCGACGGGACGGATGTTACGGACTGGTTGCCAGGCGACCGTCAAATCGGCTACGTCCCTCAAGACCTGGCACTATTCCCAACCCTATCGGTCGCAGAACATTTGGCCTTTGCCTTGCGTCTTCGAAAGCGTCCGGGCGCCGAAATCGACAACAGGATTTCCGAACTCGCCGAAGTGCTTGGAATCACCGCATTGCTCGATCGATCCGTCGACGCACTCAGCGGTGGTGAATCCCAGCGTGTCGCACTCGGGAGAGCCCTGTCGTTTCGGCCATCGGTCTTGTTATTGGATGAACCCCTGAGTGCACTCGATGAATCAACTCGAACCGAAATGCACGAATTACTGAAGCGGGTTAAACAGACCACGGGTGTCACGACGTTGCATGTCACGCACAGCAACGAAGAGGCCGAAGCGCTGGCCGACCACCGATTTGAATTGAATGACGGCGTGCTAAGTCGCGTCTAAGCGGGACAGCATCACTTTGGATTCAGCCGATTTCGCACAAGCAGCGGATTGCTCATCAGCCGACTCGCGCAAGCGTTCGGGCCGCATGCAGCACACGCCGATCGACGCCCGTACGCTGGCGCGATACGGCTGATATCAAACGACGCTTCCACGGGGCAGTGACTTTTCGCCGGCCCTACGCGCCACACAAAAACGTCGGGCGATCAAACGACATTAGCCGACTCGCGCGAGCGTTCG
>JAGQPO010000532.1 GCA_020426665.1 Planctomycetales bacterium | reverse complement strand
CGAATCGGCTGATGTCGTTTGATGTCCGGACCTATTGCGCCGGGAGTGAACGATCCGTTCGTCGGCATTCTACATGCTCCACCGGACAGTTGATGTGACGTATCACTACCGAGCGTGCCGGTCGATCATTTCGATCAACTCGGTGGTGGGCTCTTTGACGTTGATCACGCGTTGTCCGCCGGGGCTGTTGGGGTCGCGGATGATGATGATCAATTCTTGACCGCTGGGTTGAACCGATGGCTGTCGACGATCCAATGACGCCAATCGTGTTTGCGGCTGATTCAATTGATTCATGGATGCAGGAATTGTTGCAGCCATCGGCGCTGACGAATCCTGCTGGTACAGATGCGACAACTGAACACGATCAAGTTGCCATTTGACGCTTCCGGGTCCGGTGTAGATTCCCACATCGCCTTTGTAATCGGCGGCATTGCAAACGCCGACCAGTCGCCCGGCCTGGTCGAACAATCCGCCACCGCTGCGACCATCAACGGGAGCGCCGGCGATTTCAAGGTTCGAGGCGCCGACGTTTTGGTTGTACTTGTTGACGCCGGTGATGCGTGTGTCGCGACGTGACGGGTCATCGCCGTGGTCGCAACCGAAGCTGAACACGGTCTGTCCGGTTTGCGGCAGAGTCGCAGGATTGCTGATGGCAACGGGTTGGATCTCGAAGCCCGGTCGGATCACAACCAGTCCGATGTCTCGATTGTCGGCATCGTAGTCGACCACCTGAGCCGGAACGGTTCGCACCTGTCCGCCGATGAAAAGGTCGACTTCGACGCGAGATTCCAGCTTGGTTTCACGGAACAAGTGGCCACACGTCAAAACAAGCGACTCGTCACCATGGCGATCGATGATGGTTCCTGTACCGACGCCAAATCCGTTCCCTTCATGGACTCGCAAACGCACGGTCGCAGCCTGAGCCCGCTGGACCGCATCGGCGACCGAAAGGCTGGGCATGGGTTCGGCGAGTGCAGATGGGAATGCATCGGCGGCGGGTAAACGTGACGGGGGAGCATTCAGAATCGAACGACTGTCCACCGCTGCGTGTGTGTCAAACGGCAATCCCATCGGGCTGGTCGCCATCGCGTCGACCAGTTTTTGCGCCGATTGGGTTCCGACCAGTCGAGTCAATTCTTTTCCGGCCGAAAGAACGACGTAGGTTGGGGTTTGGCGAATGCCATGACGCCGCGCCAATTCGGGTTCTGCATTGACATCGACATGGCGGATTGGGGTTCCATTGCTCTCGAGATGCTCAAGCGTCGGCACCATCGCCTGGCAATGCCCGCAACGATCCGACGAGAACGCCAGCAAGATGTTGGTCGCTTCGGAGACGTCCGCACCGGATGCCACAGCCGACAGAAACACGAACGCAGCAACAATGGCCTGGTTAATCCGGGCGAACATAGACGTGTTCAATTTGTCTCTCCCTAGACAGATTAGCAACGCGCGAAAAAGTAGTGCCGAATCGTCGTTGATCGCTCCGCGATCAAAACGAAATGATCGCGGAGCGATCAGCGACTCTTCGGACTGTCCAAAATCGGGCCTCCGGGCAACAACCCCAAACCGGCACCTTCCCCCTGGGAAACCCCGTGAAACATTCGGGATTACGTGTTTCACGACGATCGTTACAATCCCCACTCTACTTCCAACATTTGCACCACGCCCTGCTTGTATCATGACGCGACGAATTCTGGTCACCAGCGCCCTTCCATACGCCAACGGGCCGATTCACATCGGCCACCTGGTCGAATACATCCAGACCGACATTTGGGTCCGATTCCAGCGGATGATCGGCAATCGCTGCGTTTACATCTGTGCCGACGACACGCACGGGACTGCGATCATGATTCGGGCGAAAAAGGAAGGTCGCAGCGAAGAAGACCTGATCGCCGACATGAGCGGCCAGCATCAACGGGATTTCGCCGACTTTCACGTCGAATTTGATCACTACGGCAGCACCAACAGCGACGCCAATCGCCAGCAATGTCACGCGTTTTGGAGCGCGCTTCGCCAGGCCGGTTTGGTCACCGAAAAAAGCATTGAACAGTTGTACGACCCGGAAGCCCAGACTTTTCTGGCCGACCGATTTGTCCGTGGAACCTGTCCGGTCAGCGGTCACAAGAACCAACCGGGCGACAATTGCCAGTGTGGCGCAACGTACTCACCGACGGATCTGATCGACCCCAAAAGTACGCTCAGCGGCGCAACACCGGTCATCCGCACGGCGGTCCACCTGTTTGTCCAACTGGAAAAACTGAGGTCTTTTTTGACCGACTGGATCGACAGCAGCGACGCGCTGCAGAAAGAAACGGCCAATTATTTGAAGGGTTATTTCTTGGCCGAAGGCAAGGAATTGAAGGATTGGGACATCAGCCGTCCGGGACCCTATTTCGGATTCGAGATTCCCGATTCGCCGGGTAATTATTGGTACGTGTGGTTCGACGCGCCGATCGGTTACGTCTCCAGCACGAAAGAATGGTGCGACATCAATGGTGAATCATTTGACGATTGGTGGCGCAGCGAATCGACCGAGATTCATCATTTCATCGGCAAGGACATCACGTATTTTCACACACTATTCTGGCCGGGCATGCTGCACACGGCGGGATTGCAATTGCCGACGAAAGTCCATATCCACGGATTCTTGAACGTCGGTGGCGAAAAAATGAGCAAATCAACCGGGACGCTGATCTCGGCCGAAACCTATCGCAAGTATGCCCAGCCGGATTACCTGCGATATTTTTACGCAACAAAATTGACCCCGCGCGTCGAGGATCTGGATCTGGGGATCGACGAATTTGTTGACAAGGTCAATAGCGATCTGGTCGGCAAAGTTGTGAATCTGGCCAGTCGCGTTGGCAAGTTCGCCAAAAACACCGGGTTGTCGGAAACCTACCCGGATGACGGCGGCTTGTTCGAAAACGCCGCCAGCGCCGGGGATGCGATTGCCGAAGCGTACGAAGTCGGCGACTATAGCCGCGCGATGCGGTTGATCATGGAGTTGGCGGATGCGGCGAACCCCTTCGTCGAACACGCCAAGCCGTGGGAGATGAAAAACGATTCCGATCGGCAAGACGAACTTCGCGACGTCGTGACGGTCGCACTGAACCTGTTTCGACAACTGGCGATTTATCTCGCACCGGTGTTGCCGACACTTGCCGAAAAATGTTCGGCGTTACTCGGGGAACCGATCACGTCGTGGGACCAGAGTAAACAACCGCTGGTGGGCACATCGGTGGAAAAATTTCAACGTATGATGGAACGACTTCAACCTGAGGATTTGCAGAAGATGATTGACGAGAGCAAAGAAACCGTGGACGCCGAAAGCGCCGCCGACGATCGACCGACTTTTAACGATTCGGATCAACCGCTGAAGGACGAACCGATGTCGGAAGAAATCACGATCGACGACTTTGCCAAAGTGGACCTGCGCGTCGCACGCGTGCTGACGGCCGAACACGTGCCGGAAGCAAACAAGTTGCTGAAGTTGACGTTGGGCTTGGGCGGCGACGAAACACGCCAAGTGTTTGCCGGGATCAAAGCGGCGTATGAGCCCGAGAAATTGATCGGACGACTGGTCGTAATGGTCGCAAACCTGCAACCGCGAAAGATGCGGTTCGGATTGAGTGAAGGCATGGTGTGCGCTTCAGGTCCCGGCGGCGAAGACGTCTTCTTGTTGGCCGTCGACGAAGGTGCCCAGCCGGGTCAGCGCGTACACTGAAGTTTTTCTCGAACGCGCAAGCGAGGGACTCCAACAATCACAACCCGAACGCGTGAGCATTGAAGCTACACTTTTGCGACAAACCACTGCTAAAGACTGGGAAAATCGGTCGTGACTGGTCCCTCGCTCACGCGTTCGGGTTAGGAAATACCAATGCCTCACACAAAGGCGCAACTTCAAAACTTACGCGTTCGGGCTACAAAATCGCACCTTCAAAAGGCGAAGCCTGCATTTTTTGACCCCTGCCTTCCGTGAACCGACGTTTGTCGACGGACTGGAAGTCCGCTGTACCCCAAAATCAAGAATTGGCCAGGCACTAGGCCTGGATCGTCGGAACCGCGATTTCGCT
>JAGQPO010000531.1 GCA_020426665.1 Planctomycetales bacterium | reverse complement strand
ACCGTGGATTGCCCCCGCAAATCGCAGGCATCCTGATTTTCATTTTCTTTGCCGGACTCCCAGGTCTACCGCTTCAGTCGGCTGACCCACAGGCCGGCGGTGTCGCCGAAAAAATCGGAAACGATCTTTCCGCCGTAATGGACGCTCATGCCGGTTTTGAAAAACCACTGCGGACGTTCTTGCGGGAGTATTGCAAGGACTGCCACGCCGAAGGAAATGCGGAAGGCGGATTCGATATCGATCAATTAAAAGTGGACCTATTAGATCCCGGCAACTTTGCGCGCTGGGAATTGGTTTACGATCGCGTCCGCAGTGGCGAGATGCCGCCTGATGAGTCGCTTCAGCCCGCGGCAAAAACGCGGAACGAATTTGGAACGCTGCTCGCTGCTCCGCTGGTTGATATTCACCAAGCGTCGAAATCCACCACTTTGCGTCGACTGAATCGTCGTGAATATCAAAACACGATGAATGACGTTTTTGGGACGCGGCTGAATTTGGAACGATTGTTACCCGAAGACGCACGGTCCCACGAGTTTGACAACGTCGGCGAAGCGCTGGGATTGTCCATGGTGCATCTGCAACGATACATGGATGCGTCTAAATTGGTTCTGGATTCGGCGATTGAAAACAGTGTCCAACGCCCCGAACCCACGACGTTGACCGCGTGGTACAAGGACACTCGCGAAGCCGAGCAACACGTGGGTAAGTCATGGAAGCTACTTGACGATGGTTTTGTCGTGCGTTTCGCCGGCGGTGGATATCCGTCGGGTATGTTGCGCGGCAGCGGGGTCAACCAGGCGGGACGGTACCGTGTGCGGATTACTGGTTACGCGTACCAATCGGAAAAGCCGATTACATTTTCTGTGGGCGGCACCAGTTTCGCTGCTGGCAGTGAAAAACCGATCTATGCATTCTTCGAAGCCCCGCCGAATGATCCGAAAACGGTTGAATTTGAGACCTGGATCGAACCGAAGTACATGATCGCGATCGAACCCTACGGCATCGACCACCCGGGGCGATACCAACGCAATTCGGTGAACGATTACGACGGCCCCGGACTTGCTATCGGCCAGGTCACGGTGGAAGGTCCACTGGTCGACGAGTACCCATCGCCTGGGCACCGATTGTTGTTTGACGGTTTGAACCGGACCGAGATTCCGCCTGCCAACCCACGGGATCGCACCAAGCCGTGGTATGTTCCAAAATTCAAGATCGATGCACAGGACCCAGCGGCGACCGCCACAACGGTACTTCGTCGTGTTGCCCGAGCGACGTTGCGTCGGCCGATCACTGACGAAGATCTTTCCAGTTACGTGACGCTGTTTTCCGATCGACAACAGCAAGGCGACTCTGTTGAGGATTCGCTGCGCACCGCGGTCATGGCGATGTTGTGTTCACCTCGATTTTTGTATTTGCAAGAGCCCGTTGGTCAGTTGGACGGATATGCCGTTGCCTCTCGATTGTCATACTTCTTGAATCGAACTCTGCCTGACGACTTACTAATGGAATCGGCAGGGCGTGGAGACCTTTCGACTGCCCAGGGGCTTCGAAAGCAAGCAGTTCGATTAATGCAGAACCCTCGGTTCGATCGTTTTTTGGTGGACTTCGCCGACAGTTGGCTGGATCTGCGCGAGATCGACTTCACGGCACCGGACGCGAAGCTGTTCCCGGAATTTGATCCGTTCCTTCGCCACTCGATGCCTCAGGAAACACTCGCGTTCCTGCGCGAGATCATTGAATCGAATTTGCCGATTCGCAATCTGGTCGAGAGTGACTTTGCGATGCTCAACAGTCGGCTTGCCGAACATTACGAGTTACCAGATGTCGTTGGCGTCGAGATTCGCAAGGTTCAATTGCCACGCGATTCGGTCCGAGGCGGATTGCTTTCACAAGCGAGTATCCTGAAGGTCACCGCAAACGGAACGAACACGTCGCCGGTGACCCGAGGCGTTTGGGTGATGGAACGTATCCAAGGCGTTTCTCCTACACCGCCTCCGCCGGGGATACCGGGTGTGGAGCCGGACATTCGCGGTGCGACCACACTTCGTGAACAGCTCGACAAGCACCGCGACTCCGAAACATGCCGCGCCTGTCATGCCAAAATTGATCCACCCGGATTTGCAATGGAGTGTTTTAATCCGATCGGAGGCTATCAAGAGTATTACCGATCGCTGGGAAATGGCGACCGTGTTAACAAGAAGGTGGGCGGTCGTCAGGTGAACTACAAGATCGGTCCAAAAGTTGATGCTTCAGGAACCTTTGTCGATGGAGTTTCTTTTGCAGATTTTCGCGAGTTTCGAAGTGTTTTGGCGAGAAATGATAGGATGCTGGCCAGGACGTTCGTGGTAAAACTGTTGACATTTGCGACAGGCCGCGAAATGGGGTTTTCGGATCGGGCGGAAATCAACCGAATCGTCACCGCCGCAGGGGACAACCAATTCCGCGCCGGTGATCTGGTTCAGTCTGTTATCGCCAGCGAAATTTTTCGAACCAAGTAACCGATGCACCACTTAGCAGACGCCCGGTGCGTTCTGTCATCCATGCTCTTCCAAACCGCATCCGCAACCTGTGAGCCAGTTTGTGAATCGTTCAACCTTTAAAAACATCTTTCTTTCAAGACGCCATTTGCTGCGCGGCACCGGAGCGTTTGTCGCGTTGCCGTTGCTAAGTGCGATGCAACCGGCCTTGGGAGTCGATCCCAATCAGGTCTTGCCGCGGTTCGTATCGATTTGTGGTGGGCTCGGGTTTCATGCTCCCTTTTTGTTTCCGGTGACGACGGGAGGTGACTATGAGGCGACGCCTTACCTGGAAAAACTTCGCGATCACCGTGCCGACTTCACTCTTTTTTCTGGGTTGTCGCACCCCAACCAAAACGGAAACAACGGGCATGCGTCCGGCATGACGTGGCTGACGTCGGCCCAGCGTCCCGGTCTGGCCGGGTTTCGAAACACAATTTCGTTAGACCAACAAATCGCTGCTCATCTGGGAGGGGCAACGCGTCTGCCTTACCTGTGCTTGTCCAGTGGAAACGGATCACTTTCGTGGACGGCAGGAGGCGTCAATATTCCCGCCGAATCTTCACCGTCGAAGGTTTTTCAAGCACTGTTCGTCAACGGATCGGCATCGCAAGTTGAATCACAAATGCGTGACCTTCAACGGGGACGAAGCATTTTGGATACGGTTCGGAACGACGCGAAGAAACTGGGACGTAATCTGGGGCCGAAAGACAACGAAAAGCTGGATGAGTATTACGCTTCGATTCGGGACCTGGAAACACGGATCGGACAATCCCAACAATGGACCCAACGTCCAAAGCCACAAGTCGATTATGCACCGCCGAAGGACGTCGCGGACAAACAAGACATTATTGCCAAGCAACGACTGATGTACGACATGATGCGTCTTGCCCTGCAATCCGACTCGACGCGTGTGATCACGTTATCGTTGGGAGGAATGAATGCGGTACCAAGCAATATCCCAGGCGTCAAAACGGACTGGCACAATCTTTCGCACCACGGAAAAGATGAAGACAAAATTTCAGAGCTGCGATTGATCGAAGAAGCGGAATTCGAAGCATTTTCCAGCTTTTTGACTGAATTAAAGTCGGCCAGCGAAAACGGGCAAACGCTTTTGAATCAAACGGCCGTACTATTCGGATCGAACTTGGGCAATGCCTCGGCACACGACTGGCACAACTTGCCGATCATTGTTGCCGGCGGAGGCTATCGTCACGGTCAATATGTCGCGCACGACGCGAACAACAACACGCCGTTTGCCAATCTGTTCGTTCCGCTTGCCAGGCGTATGGGGCTGGAAATCGATCGCTTCGGCAGCAGCACCAATGATACGATTCGCGGCTTAGAAACTTAAATCGGTGTTCCCCAAAGCTGATCACGGGTGATACCCGACGCCGAGTGGCGTGATCGTGGGTTTCATCATACGATTTGCACTGCACGTCACGAATTTCGAGTCGGGGAGATTGCAGCGATCCCTGCACAGCGATCCCTGCACAGGAGAAAATAGAAATGCGTTCGTTTCAAGCGTCTGCGCCGACACGCGCGGATCGAATTACCATCGACGGGTACGGTGTGTTTGCGTCGTCTGGGTCGGGGATGCTGGCGTTAATTATTGTCAGCCTTTGTTTTGCCGGGTGCTCCGGAAAGCGTCCTCCCCAGGCGGACGAACAAGTCCCGACGGTGATTTGTTCGGATGCGGTGACACAACAGATAACGGATTTTGACGAATTCGTGGGGCGAACCGAGGCGGCGGCGACCGTGAACGTCCAGGCCCGCGTTTCGGGATTCTTGCAGTCCATTGAATTCGAAGACGGACAATTCGTTGAAAAGGACCAATTGCTGGCGAAGATTGAACCGGACGAATATGAGGCGATTCAGAAGCAATCGGAAGCTCAGATAGAGCTTGCCGGTGCGCGACTGGAGCTTGCGAAATCTGAACTCGCGCGTGCGAAAAAATTGGTAGCCAATAACGCCACGTCGCAGGAAGAGTTTGACGCAAAGGCATCGGCGGTGAAGCAGGCCGCCGCGGAGGTCGTCGTCGCGTCGGCCGACGCCGCACGGACCTCCTTGGACGTCAAATACACCGAAGTGCGTGCCCCGATTTCCGGCCGAATTGACCGCGCCTTCATCACGCCTGGAAACATGGTCAGCGGAGGCTTGGGGCCGGGAACCTTGTTGACCCGGATCGTCGATTTGACTCCGATCTACGCGTATTTCGATGTCGATGAAGCGTCGATCTTAAGATACATCCGCAAGGAGAAATCCAAGGACTCGCCTGGCCAGGACGCTGACGACCCGGTACAGCAGTCAACGCTACGTGACATGCAATTGCCCTGTTATCTGCAATTGCTTGATGAAGATGACTTTCCCCATGTCGGAATGCTGGACTTTTTGGAAAACCAGGTCGACAAAATGACGGGAACCATACGCTTGCGGGGCATCTTTCAAAACGAAGACAGGCTTCTGCAAAGCGGCATGTACGTTCGATTGCGAATTCCAACAAGCGAGCCTTATATGGCGGTCTTAATCCCCGAAATCGCGATCGGCACGGACCAGAGTTATAAGTATGCGTTTGTTATCAACGACCAAAACGAAGCGGTCCGTCGGACAGTGGAATTGGGCGAATCCAGGGGGCCGCTGCGTGTGATCACCAGTGGTATCGACCCTGGTGACACAGTTGTCGTTCGCGGCATCCAACGCATCCGACCGGGAATGAAGGTGCATGTCGAACGACAGCCGATTTCGCCAGTCGACTCGTCTGCGGCGGAAACGCCGGCAACGGAAACGCCGTCAGCGGAGACACAGGCAACCGCGACGCCCGAAACGGACAGACCCGATGGTGAAGAAGGGGCGCAGCCATGATTTCACATTTTTTCATCGATCGCCCTATTTTTGCCGGTGTGATATCGGTCTTGATCACTCTGGTCGGAGCGATCTTTGTCTTTGCTCTTCCCGTCGCACAATATCCCGAAATCGCTCCACCAACCGTTCAGGTTTCGTGTTTCTATCCCGGTGCCAGCAGCGAGGTGGTCGCCGAAACGGTCGGTTCGCCAATCGAGCAGCAGGTTACGGGTGTCGAAGACATGTTGTACATGTCCAGCCAATCGACCAATGATGGCGGTTACAACTTGACCGTTACCTTCGATCTGGGAACCGATTTGGACATGGCACAGGTCATGGTTCAAAACCGCGTCAACCTTGCGGTTCCCTCGCTACCGGCAGAGGTCAAGCAAACGGGCGTATCGGTCAAGAAGAAATCACCGAGCATCTTGTTGGTCGTCAATCTGATCTCGCCGGATCAGTCGCGCGATCAACTTTACCTTAGCAACTATGCGACGACTCGCATCAAGGACGAACTGGCCAGAATCGAGGGTGTTGGGGACGTCGGCTTTTTGGGCCAATTGGACTACAGCATGCGGGTATGGTTGGATCCAGATCGAATGACGGCACTGAACCTTGCCGCCTCAGATGTGTTGGCGGCACTGAAGGAGCAAAACGTTCAGGTGGCAGCTGGTTCGCTGGGGCGCCCTCCGGTCCCCAAAGGCCAGGCGTTCCAGTACACACTGACAACTTTGGGTCGACTGACCGACCCCGCCGAGTTTGCCGACATTGTCATCAAATCAGGAACCGATGGTCGCGTCGTTCGTCTGCGAGACGTTGTGACTCGAGAAAGGACCACCGAATCAGGCGAAAAATTTGGTGGGATTCAGTTGGGCGCCAAGAACGAGGACATGTCATGTTCACTTGACGGATCCCCGTCGGTCGGACTGGCGGTTTACCAGTTGCCCGGATCGAACGCCCTGGGCACGGCCGACGCGGTTCGGGCGAAAATGGAGGACTTGAAAGCGTTGTTCCCCGAGGGTGTTGATTATGGCATTGTCTACGACACCACACCGTTCATTGCCGAGTCGATTCACGAGGTGTTCAATGCTCTTCGTGACGCGATCGTCTTGGTCGCCATCGTCGTCCTCGCTTTTCTGCAATCATGGCGGGCAACGCTCATTCCATTGATCGCTGTTCCCGTCGCAATCGTTGGCACGTTTGCCGTGATGGCGGGAGTCGGATTCAGCTTGAATAATCTGTCGTTGTTCGGGTTGGTCCTGGCGATCGGAATCGTCGTTGACGATGCAATCGTTGTCGTCGAAGCGGTCGAACACGCAATCGAAAAAGGTATGTCGCCTCGTGACGCGGCGCGGCATGCGATGACGGAGGTTTCCACACCCATCATTGCGATTTCGTTGGTCCTGATGTGCGTCTTCATTCCGTGCATCTTTATTACCGGGATCACCGGACAATTCTTCCGTCAATTTGCAATCACGATTGCGGCGTCGACATTCTTTTCGGCGGTGAATTCGCTGACGCTCAGTCCTGCATTGGCCGCTTTGCTGCTGAAGCCGAAAGATCAACAACGCGATGTACTGTCAAAGCTGATCAATGCGCTGCTGGGTTGGTTCTTCAAGCTGTTTAACTTTGGATTTGATCGGGCATCCGGCCTTTACGCCCGCGCCGCCGGCGGATTGTTGCGTATGAGTTTCATCGTGCTCGTTGTCTACGCGGGACTGTTGTGGTTGACGTACTATTCAATGACCAGCGTTCCAACGGGCTTTATCCCAGCCCAAGACAAAGGATACTTGTTGGTCGACGTTCGCTTGCCGGATTCAGCTTCGCTGGAAAGAACTGCCGACGTGATGAAGTCGCTGGATGCGGTGTTACTTGGATCAAACGAAGGCGACGAAAAGGAGGGCGTCGAAGGAGTTGGTCACAGCTTGTCGGTGACGGGGCAATCCTTTGTGTTGGGCGCGGTCGGTTCGAACTACGGCTCCGTTTTTGTGATTCTGGATGAATTCGAAGAACGCGAGGGCTCCGCACTCTCTGGCGATGCGATTGCCGCCGTGATCCGCGCACGATGCAACCAACGGATTCCCGATGCCGTGATTTCGGTCTTCGGTCCGCCACCGGTCGACGGTTTGGGAAGCGGCGGCGGTTTCAAGATCATGGTTCGCGATGTCGCCGCGTTGGGGCTGAACAATTTGCAAGAGACGGCGGATCAATTGTCTGTTGCCGGGACACAGACGCCGGGACTGCTAGGGCTTTTCAGCGGCTTTCGTTCGAACACACCCCAGATGTACGTGGACGTCGATCGAACCAAATGCAAAACGTTAAACCTGTCGTTGCAAGAGGTGTTTACGACGCTGCAAACGTACCTTGGTGGCAGCTACGTCAACGATTTCAACCAATTCGGCCGGACCTGGCAGGTGAACGTGCAGGCAGATTCAAAATACCGACTTCGGCCTGACCAAATCGCGCAATTTCGCGTTCGCACAAACGACGGGGCGATGGTGCCGCTTGGAACCGTCGCCACAGTGACCCAAAGCACTGGACCGTCGATGGTAACGCGGTACAACGGCGTACCGGCGACGGCACTGAACGGTCTTTCGGTACCCGGAATGAGTTCGGGAGATGTTGTCAAAACAGTAGACGGACTGATGACGCGTGAACTTCCCTTCGGGATGGATTCTCAATGGACCGAGTTGACCTTGCTCCAAATCCGCGCGGGAAACACGGCGATCATCGTTTTTGCAATTGCCGTCGTCCTTGTGTTTTTGGTGTTGTCGGCACAGTACGAAAGCCTGCGTTTGCCGATGGCCGTCATCCTGGTGGTCCCGATGTGTTTGTTGTGCAGTGTGGGTGGAGTTGCGATGGCGGGAATGGACATCAACATTTTTGTTCAGATCGGCTTTGTCGTCTTGATCGGCTTGGCCAGCAAGAACGCAATCTTGATCGTCGAGTTCGCCAAAGAAAAACAGGCGGGTGGGGCATCGGCATTTGATGCGACGATCGAAGCCTGTCGTCTGCGACTTCGCCCAATCATCATGACATCACTCGCGTTCATCCTGGGAGTTGTGCCGCTGGCACTCGCCTCAGGCGCCGGCGCTGAAATGCGCAGCACGCTCGGCATCGCCGTATTCTCGGGAATGCTGGGCGTGACACTGTTCGGCATCTTTTTGACACCCGTGTTCTACTACGTGGTGGTCAGACGCAACCAGGCTTAAGTTGCTAGGTCGTTGCGACCAGCACGCGGGCGATGTCGATCGGTGCGATTCCGGAACGGTCAAGTTCCTTCTGCATCTTAGGCGACATGATATCCTGAGTGAATTGAACTCGAAAATCGCGTCGGCTTGACGGTTTCAGCCCGCAAGCGAAACTGGTTTCGGCGCGCTCGCGAGGCGTCAGTTGATCCAGCAATAACGTAAGGATCGGTAACGGGTCGGACTTGCCGACGATCATGACCTTGCGATTATCGCGCAGCAAGCTGACTGTTTCTCGTGCGATCCAATTCACGGCGTGGCCGGGCAGAAGTGGCTTCGTCGAGTCGGTAAAGTCGCTTTTCGGCTGTGACATCGAAAGCGGACGAACGGTCAGCGTCACCGGCGGCAATGTTTCGTCTTGGTCAAGCTTCAGAATCAAATTGCCCAGAGCGATCGCCGTACGGGCGATGTCGACGCCGTGAAATTCGTAAGCCCCGAGTTGTTTTCGGTTCATCACCAGTGCAGCGGTAACAACAGCCAAACCTCCACGCCCACTGTACTCTGGTCCGCCATGCACACTTCGTGCAATTGCGTAGTGGTAGTCCGAAAGCGGAAAAAAACTCAGTCCCCAAGCGTCTTGCGCCGCTTGGTCCGAACCAACCTCAAGGGAATTGTGGGAAGGAGCCCACTTGCAAAACGAGCTGGCGGTCGTCCCATCGATTCCGGGCGACTTGCCGATGATTTGGTACCCTTTCATGCGACTGCGGTTCAGCGAGCCGTATGTGATCTGTTCGACTTGCATTTCGCTCAGCTGTTTTGGATGGCCCAATGCAGCGGTTCAATCACACCGCGTGGTTGAATGTGGAATGGCACTCGAGCGACACCACCGACATCATTACTCAGCAGCGCAGACGAACCGACAACACTGGCACTGAACACCGCGTGTCGTGGGAAGTTGTGCTGGCAGTAGTCCATGAAACGGGGCATGTTATTCTTCATGAATCGTTTCGGATCGGCGGCGGCTTCGGGACAGGTGTCCGACTTGGTGAACACGATTGCCACTGCGGGGGTCAAGTCTCGTGACTTACCGATTTCGGTCAGTCCTTGTTGTTGGGTGATGTAGGACCCGAGTTTCATCGCGAACAGGTCTTCTCGCGCCCCGTTGTCACGAACTTCAACGGAATCGCATAGCAGCAGAAATGCGGAAGTTCGTTGCACGATATGACTGACCGCCGGGTAGGTTCCGGGTTGTTCGAGTTCGGTCGCGATCGCTTCGCCGGCAAAGTCTGGCGCGACGAAATCGACTTGTTTTTCCTTGCGTTTCGACGAATCGGTAACAACGCAATGAAGCCACTTCCATAGATCAGATTCGTTAGGAGTCTTCTCGGGGAAGCGTCGTTCTTCCAAAGCCGACACGACCTGCTCTTGAAGCCCGATCGAGAAGGCTCCGTTGGGAACACCTTTCAGATCTTTGGCACCACCGCACAGCATGTCTAACAGCAATCCCAAATAAACCGTCTTGCCGGCGTTGCTGGGGCCGACGACGGAAATGAAATGGGGGCGTGCGCTGCGCTGACTGACCGAGCGAGTGATTTCGGCCGGTGTTTGGCATTCTTCGCAGTAGTCATCCAGACTTGTCATCTGGGCATCGCAGCAAACACAGGGGGGCGCGTCCTGGTAACAGAGCGCCGAGTTGAAATCTTCAGCCTTGCTCATGGTTTCGGTTCATCAGGGGAATGGGTTTAATTGAGAGATTAATGGTCGAGCCGACGTCGCGGAGAATTACGAATCCAGGACGCCGTGCGGATCAAGTCCGGTGGCCGAGAAGCAGCATCGGAATCCGACATTGTTTTTGCGAGACGAGAGCGCTTGGGCGCTTCGACTTTGGCATGTTGTGTGTGTGTGGAAGTAACTGTCAAACGCACCGCCGCGGATTTCTGCCATCGGATCGGTCGTGTGAACAGTGATTTCTTCCGTCGCCGCCAATAAATACTGGGTGTTCATCCACTCCCAGACGTTACCGATCAATTGGCGAACCCCATTGGGAGTGTTGCCGCCCTGACATTCATGAACCGAAACGGTTTGATGACGTCCCGACGCCCACGTGTTCGCGTATTGTGGATCAAACGAATTACCCCACGGGTACTTAGACTCTTGCACCGTATCGCTGCTGGTTTTGCCCCACGTACCGGCACGTTGCCATTCGGCACTTGTCGGTAACCGCTTGCAAGCCCATTGCGCGTAGGCGTTCGCCTCGTACCAGGAGACTCCGACGACCGGATGAGCAGCGGTCCCTTTTTCTGGTGATCCCTTGGACCACAGTGCAGGGCCGGGAGCTCCGGTTTTATCGACGAATTGCAAAACCGAAGGAAGGATCTGCTCCGGCCAAAGTGCAAGGTTGTCGTAACCGCCGTCGTCGACGAATCGTTTATAGTCGGCATTGGTAACGCACCATCGATCCAGATAGATTGATTCTGTCTGGGCGGTACCAATCGTTTGTGGAACCAGGATGAACCCTTCGTCGGATGTTGTGGCATATTCGCCGCACAGCGTCACTTTACCACCCGGCACATAGGCCATGTCGTGGTCAATCGCCTTCCACGCATAACGAAGTGAATCGGGGTCAAATTGAACGCCGTCGATTGGGCGAACGATATGGGCGTATTGGCGATTGCGCACCAGTAAACGAATGTCTGGTGGTGCGTCCGTGAAATCGAGGATCGGCGGCTGCGTATCCGAGCCATCGGCTTTGGATCCTGACAACGTCGCTCGAAACGCGCTCAGCGGTCTGCTAAAGAAAGTTGCAAATGTCACGGTCGTCTCCAAAAGTTGGATTTAGGTGTTTCGGTTTGATCGGATGGCGCGTTGCATGCGTTTGAATTCTTCAATCCTTTGACGTGTTGCGGCTTCTGCTTGTCCAAAAGCGTCGTTGCCGCCGAGTTCTTCGCCCGATGAGGTAGAGCCGCCAGCATTAATCGGCGCATTTGGTACAGCCATGCCTTGCATGTGGGCAGGAACGTTGCCAATCACGGCATTGTTTTGAATGGAAAAGTTTTGTCCGCCTACCGGCATGTTGACGTGGACCGGGGGATTGACTTGTGGGGACGCGGCGGGCATCTGCACCTGTCCCATTTCGTGTCCGCCTTTCAATGGAGTGCCGGGTTCCACTGGCATGCCCGCACCCTTTGATGCGAGCTGTTGGTTCCCGCCTTGTTGGGGAACCGAATGAGGCATTGGATATCCGCCGGCAATTTGTGGAGCGACTGCACCCACGACGGGTTGGACCGTCGGCTGTGATACCGACACGGGTGAAATCGGTGCGGCTAGCACAGGGCCACCGTTGGGTTTATTCGCAGCGGAAGCTGCGACACGAGCACCTTGAATCGCCTTGCGACGTTCCGCTTCGACGTCCAGCCACGCTTCGGTCAGCTTTTTGGATTGATCTCGCAGACCCTGTTCTTTGGACGCCGTTCGTTTTGTCCATTCGGCCTTCTGTTGATCCAAACGCGCGATCGCGCCGGCAAGCAACGATTCACGCTCGATCAATTGAGACGATCGATGGATCAGCTTTCGAATTCGGCCGATCCATCCGCGCGCGAATTCTTCCACATCCAAAACGACTGCTTCGAGCGATTCGATCTGGTCTTCACCCGATCGTGACGCTCGAGCGTCGGTTTCGTTTAGGTGTGATGGAAGAATCGTGTCGTTACGGTCGTTCATTTCGGTATTGGGTGTTGGCACGATACATTGCGATTAAAACTCGTCATCGACGCGTTTCCAAAGATTGGAGATTCGGCCGAACAAAGTTTCTCCTTTCTGCTCGCGTTGGACTTTTTCTTCTTCGTGAATTTCGCGAAGGTGCTCACGTAACGTTTGCAGTTTGAAGGCGAACTCGCGGTCGGGTTGGTCTTTCGGCGCGGGTGTCGAATCGATGTCTTGCAACTGTTTGGACAGTTGGAAACGCATTCTCGACACCGAGGCTTTCTCTTGTGCGAGTTCCGCACGCAATTCTTGAAGCGACTCTGGTTCCTCGTTTTTCAATCGCTCTATCTGGCGAGTCAGGCTGGCACATTGCTTCTGCGACTCTTCCAACGCAGCTTGCAATTCGCCATTTTGCTTCTGCAGCTTTTGCAGCGTCTCGTCGGGAACGACCTCTCCGATCGAGCCTTTTCCGTAACGTTTCGCGGCGGCATGCAGTTGTTGTTGGAATTGATCCCGCTGCTGGCAGGCAGATTCCAACCGGCCACGAATCGCGTCCTGTTCGGCCTGCCATTCCGACTCGCGTTCTCCGATTCGCTGCTCGATTTCGCCGACCCAGGTTTCCAGGCAGTTGCGTTCTTCGCGCTCCGCCTGGTTCTGAATTTCTGCGGTTTGAAGCAGTTCTTGGAACATTGCAACACGTTCGTCATGCTCGGCGAGTTCCGCCAGCAAATCGTCCACGCGGCCGACCAATTCGGAGCCGGCGAATTCATCCTCGTTTTTCGAATCACTCTTGTGCGCGGACTGGTCGGAACCGGACGATTGAATGCCCTCCATCGACATCAACTGTTCGTCGCGTTCGGCCAATTGAATTCGGAGATCCTCGATTTCCGATTTCAAAAGGTTGACGATCTCCGCATCCACTTGGTCATCGTCAAAGGTGGTCGGATCCCAATCAAGATCCTCCGCCGAAAAGTTGTTAGGAGCGAATGGGTCGTTCAATCCCATCGCATCGTCGAACGAATCCAAGGAAGCTTCATCCATCGAATCCACCTCGGCCGGCAATTCGTCGCCTGGCAAATCAGCGTCACAATGCGCTGGCGTTTGGTTCGATTCAGCGATGGTGCTTGAATCGTCTTTCGCGACAGCATCCGCCTCGTGTGGTAGGATTTTTGAGCCTGCCAGTGAGTCGCTTAGTCTGCCGACAGACGGCCGAACGACTGGTGACGGCTCGGCTACCGCAACGGCGTCAGCCTCCGATGATTCGTATCCCAAGTTTTCCATACCCACCGATTCCTCCCGAGGTTCTGCAGCGTTTTCCGCTGCCAACTTATTGGTTTGTGAATTCTTTTTGGCGTTGGGCTGCCCGATCAATTGGAACGTGACGCTACCAATGACGACGGAGTCGCCGCTTTGAATGGGCGTTTTGTCGTCGATCAGTTGGCCATTGACTTTGGTACCGGCCTTGGAGGCCCAGTCCTGGATGGACACGACGTCGTCTTCGACATCGACCAAGCAGTGAATGTCGGCCACGCCTTCGCCTTTGACTTGGATCCCGCAAGAATCGCTGCGGCCGATGAACACACTTCTGCCCGCTTCCAGCGGATGTTCGATCGGCGAAGCACTTTGCCGAATCACGGAGATTTTGTATCCCGCCAGTGTTGCTGTTGTCGATCGACTCATGACAAGGTCTCCGCGGCAATTGCGTCTGATACTTCTGTCATCACCAACGGCGCCGCGACGGGCGAATCGGACGACCCGCCGTGATTGGAAACCGGGATCGAATCGAGTTCTTGCATCGTTTGAATCAGGGTGTCGCAAGTGTAGGGCGATTGAAGCAATCGATCGGGAGTGAATCCCAGTAGTTTTGCCCATGGCACATTCGGATCGCTGATCACTTTTTCAGGAGCCAACACGATTTTTCGAGAGTCGCCGAACGCTTCCTGAGCGGAGGCGTACGCGTCGCGGATCGCATCACAACTTTGCGGAGTATCGACGGCAAAGAACACCGCGTCCGGTTTGGTGCGTTTGACCAACAATTGCAATGTCAGCGTGTCACGAACGATTTTGCCGACAAAGCGACCCGACGCATGGCTGAGCGAGCTTCTCAATTGTGCGGCGGCGACGGAGTTGGTTTCGTAGGCAACAAATTTGCCTTCGCTTTCATCTCGTTTGCATTCCAGGATGTCGGCGGAAACAAATCCGGCAAGCACGCGCCGTAATTCGTCGCGTTCCCATCCGAGCCGCGATTGCAGTTCGTCGATCGACCGCGGTTCGCTCAACAGGCTCATGATCTTCATGTGTTTTGCCGACAAGCCGGCGCGATCCAGGTTTTGGCCGCGGATGGCCTGGCGAACATAACGCATTGCGGAATCGTCCTCACCGAGTTCGGACATGTCGCAGTGCAGTGCATGTTCAACCATCAATCCCATCAGACTGATTTCCAGAGGCAGATCGCGCTGCAACGACGGGAAGTTCGAAGTTGACCGGAATTGGTAACCCTTCAACTGTCGCGTCATTGCGATTCCGATCAGCATGGCGGCTTGGAATCGCAACAATTTGGCTGTCAGTCGCGGGTCGAGTACTCGTTTGTCCATCAGTTGAACGAACCCGTCGAATTCAGCGGTTCCACGTCCTGCGATCGTCAAACGCAATACTTCCGAGAGGCTTTGCAAGGACTCCGGCAGAAGTTCAACGATTCGTTGAGTCTGGTCGGGCTGTAGTCCCGTTGCGCTGATTCCTTGAACGCGACCGCGATCGAGATAGATCCACAATCGCAACCGTTCGGCTTCTACTTCCAGGACGCCTTGTTTGTTTCCGTTATTCAGGAAGTCGACGACTTCGCGTAAACCGAACACACCGAAGCGTCCGGCCATATCCGGCTCGGCGGTTTCACCGATGATTTCGGGGACGGCGGAGCCCTTGGTCTGAGATTCGACGATCATCGCCGCGGTTTCAATGGCATTTTCAACCGTGGTGCGAAGAAGGTTTTCGGTATACGGTTTGGGCAACATGTCAACAACGTTGTCCAGATCGGCATACTCCACGTACGCTTTCTTTCGAAGCGTCGAGCTGACAACAACGGGAATCATCTTTAGCGTCGATGATGCGGCCAATTGTTGACAGACTTCGAAGCCTGTTGTTCCGGGCAGTTGGTGGTCCAACAGAATCAGGTCGGGCCTGATTTCCTCCGCAAGCTGCAGTCCATCTTCGGCTGTGGGCGCAAGTGTGACGGCGTAACCGGCAGGACTTAGGTGAGTGTCGACCAGCTTTCGGATGGTGGCGCTGTCATCAATGACAAGTACTTTTTTTTCGGCCATGAAACGGATTCCTCGGGAACGGAGAAAGGAAAAGTGATTTGATAAGACGCTTCATTCGGGCGACGAGCCGTAGATTGAAGGCATTAGGGAAAAAGGGTTTATGGTTTTGCCCAGGGCAGTCCGGCGACAACATCGTCGAACCTCTCCGGGGTCAGGGGTTTTTGGACGTACTCCATTGCTCCGATGAGACGGGCTTGCTTGCCCGCCGTGTCGATGCTTCGGCTACTGATCATGATCACCGGGATCGCTTCAAGACGCGGCTCTCCTTTGATCGATCGCAACAGTTCCAGACCGCTCATGCGTGGCATGTCAATGTCACTGAAGACGGTGACAAAGGGCTCTTTCGCCAACAGTTCGATCGCGGCTTGTCCGTCATCGACCTCGACAACCGTAACGGGGTACTTTGCCAGGGCGCGGGTGACACGAAGACGGGCGCTTTTCGAATCGTCGACAACGAGTACTTTGGGTAAATCTCTTCCACCGAAGCGTTCTTCAGATGGCTTGGGTTTGACCACCGGGCCGGTACCGCGTGCCGCCTCGGCAAGGCCTCTCGGATCCAGCAGCAGTACGACCTCGCCCATTCCCGACAGCGTTGCACCGATGCACAGCGGGTGCGATTTCAGCATCGGCGGCATCGGACGAACAACCACCTCTTCGGGGCCCAACACTCGGTCGACCAGCAGCGTCAAATCGCCACCGGATTCGCCGTCCACCGTGGTTGCGCCGGTAGACAATTCAATCGTCGCGCGTCGCGAGTGTTCGTCCAATGTGGCCGAATCCTCACAAGGCAGCGACAGAATGTCATTGAGGTCAATCGGGGAAATCGCCGAATCGAACTCTCCGGTACGTCGAACGGACTGTGCCGGCAATGCAAACAGCTGTCCACCGGATCGAAACACCATCGCGTGTTGGATCATCGATGGCAGCGGCAGCGACAATCGGATCGTCGATCCGTTGCCGTGATCCGATTCGACTTCGACCCAACCGCGCATTCGTTCCAGGGTTGACGCGACAACATCCATCCCGACGCCTCGGCCGGAGATTTGGTTTGCCGTCTCGCGTGTCGAGAATCCGGGGTTGAAGATCAACCGAGCCAGTTCGGCGTGACTGACGGATTTGTCACCGTCGATTAATCCACGCTCGATGCCTCGACGACGAATTGCGTCATAATCCAGACCACGACCGTCATCACGAACTTCGATCACCAGCAGGTCGGGTCCCGAGTGGGCGTGAAGTTGCACAACGCCTTGTGATAACTTGCCGTTGGCGATCCGATCTTCGGGCAATTCAATGCCGTGGCTGACCGAGTTGCGGACGATGTGCAGCAGCGGTTCGAAGATTCGTTCTTGAAGTGAGCGTTCGATACCGGTGTTTTCACCGATCAATTCTACACGAACCTGTTTTTGTTCCGTTCGAGCCGCGTCGCTGATCGCCCGGTGTAATCGCCGGAACAAACCGGAAACCGGCATCCGCCGCAGTTGGACCAATTCCAAACGGAAATTACGAATGAATTGTGAAACGGCTTGATTTCCATCTGCGACGGGCCGGTAACACTCTCTCAATCGCTGAGCAGATTCCAGGACGTCGTTGGCGACTTCATTAAGATGGGAAAAAGAAACACCGTCTTCGGCCAAGACCGGATCGGCAAGATTGTCGCCTGCCAACAACGCTTCGCCTTCGTGACTGAGCATCCGGATTCGTGTGACGCAATAGATCAGATCGTCGTGAATTCCCTTGAGCTCGGAAATCTCGGTGTCTCGCTGGTTGCGCAACATCACCAGTTCGCTGAGCATGTCCATCAACCGGTTCAGTTGGGATGCCTTCACGCGAACTGTTTCGTCATCGCCATGGCTTTCGGAGAGCGAGTTCTTTTTGGGGGACAACGTCGAATTCACCGCGGCTGCCACGATCGGTGCGCCCTTTGCCGCCGGGACCGCCGAAACGGCGACTGACGGCGATTGGCTGGTCGTTGGCCCAGCCGATTGGCCAGCCGATTGCCCAGTCGATTGGATCACGCTCGGCTGTGAAACAGGCGCCGAAGTTTCACCGGTTTTCGGATCATCGTTCCCTTCAACACGTGCCCGAATCAGGTCGACGTGAGGCAACAACAACTCTGGTGTAACCGGTTGTCTGGCATCTTGTGTTTGCCGAATCAGTTCTTCGACTTCGTGGATGTAGGCGGCCAGATTTGCCATTCCAATGCTGGCCGACGCTCCCTTGATCGTGTGCAATTCTCGGCCGATCGTGGTGACCGGACCTTCGTCTCCGGGGTTGGATTCGAGATCAAGCAAGGCTTGTTCCATCGACTCCAATCCGCGTGTGGCGTCGTCCATGAACGCCTCTTGTAACTCTTCGTCGATGTCGATGTCATCGACCGCGGGTGCAGCGATATCGCTGTTGCCGACTTTGGGGCCGGCGGGATCGGTGGTGACACCGCATGGCGATGCGTCCGAGTCGTGATCTGACGATACCGGTATTTCTTGCGCTCTACCGCATGGTGGATGGACGCCGCGGGTCTGCGCGCTCAATCCGCTCAACAGTGCGGCGATTTCTTCTTGCGTGGGGGCAACCACGTCCCCTTCTTGTGCCGAGGTTGATGACTCCGAGTCCCACTGGTCATCGCTGTCTGTGTCGTCCATCGCGTCGACGTCGAAGCCGCGAACTCCCTCGCACGACTCAAGACGCAACTCGACGGCTTCCCTTAAGCACTCTAATTGCTCAATGTCCAGATCACCGGAATGGTCACCGAGTGCGGCCCGCCGCACGGCGTGGCAGCCTTCGACGACAAAATCGACGAGTTCCAATACATCAGGATTGTCATCGTTGAAATCGGAAAGTGAGTTCTCGACGGTGTCGGCAAGTTTTCCGAGTTTCGCGACGGTGCTGTGCAGGCATTCGTCGACATCTTCCAGCCCGGCGTCGGTTAGTTCACTTAACAGTTCAACAGCCTGTGAAAAGCTGGCCATGCGCTTCGTCGCTGCGGAACCGTCATCGATGGTCGATTCGTTACCGAGTGTATCGATGTGGTCCGTGAACGCGCCCGAGGATGTTTCTTCGGTACTCATCGAAGATCCTCCCCGCTGCGAGTGATTTCGCGACGGTTGCCGGCATCGCCCGTCACGTCGGCCGGTGTCTGGTTGGCCAGATCGGATAATTGTCGGCGTTCAGCCGGGTTGGTATCCAGGTTTGGATTGGTGCATCCACGCAAACGATGGATATTCGAATCGAGATCGATTGCGGTTTTGGCAAGCGACTTGATGGCCCAAGATGCGTGATCGGCACGTTTTCGGTCTGCCATGTTGGCGTTGGCGATTGAATCGATACCGCCGGCAAGTCCCTGCACGAGGTTCTGTTGTTGATCACCTTGCTGTGACAGATCAGAAACAACGAACATTCCGGCCGCGGTGACCTGTGACAATTCGTTAAGTGTTTCGCGGATCGCTTCCACCACCGCGATGTCGGATTCGACCTCGTTTTGTTCGCGGCTTAGCACGGCCAAAGAATCGGTGGTCTGCATTTCCAATGATTCCGCCAGCACACCGATCTCGCGAGCCGAGTGTGACGTCTGTTCGGCCAACTTTCTGACCTCATCGGCGACGACTGCGAATCCTCGACCGTGTTCACCGGCGCGAATCGATTCGATCGAAGCGTTGAGCGCCAACATTTCGGTGCGGGCTGCGATATCGGTAATTGTTCCGACGATATTTCCGATCTGTCGTGTCGGGTCACCCAGCGAACGAAGTTTCTTCTTGCTCGTCTCGCTGCAACTTCGAATCCGCTGCACTCCTTCGGTCAACAGGTTGGTCTTTTCGATCGCCTTGGCAACTGATTTTTCGGCTGATCCGATTTGTTGTTGCAGTTGGGCGCAGCGGTCCGTCACCTTTTCAACGCCGTTGGTCAGGTTTTGCAGCAGAGCGGTGGTACGGTAGGTCGCTTCGGACTGTTTGGCGCTGTGGATGTCTGCATTGCAACGTCCGATTTCAACGACGTCCTTTTCGATCTGACTCATCAAATCATTCAGTGACCGGCCCAATCCGCCGAGCACGCTTTTGAATTCTGCCATATCGGCCGAGTCGTATCCGTCGCGGCGAGACAACCGCGACAACATTGACTGCAGCTCGCGAGCATTCTGTCGACTCGTGACTTCGATCTCGTCGTAACGCTGGGAGGTCTGCATCACTGTCGCCCCAAGGGCGTCCAGTTCTCGGATGCCACTGGAAACGATTGTTTGTTGGCGTTCGACGAGCATTTTTTGCAACTGCTCGATCCCCTGAGAGACCTTGTGGGTCAGCAACAGAGTTGCCGCACCGGCACCAATCATGGCGGCGATCAGAACGACGACCCATTGGTAACCGGTCGACAAGGATGATCCTGCCATCGCGGCCGCGGTTGCGACAACTGCAACCAATGAGTGACTTGCCAAAAAGGTAATGTTCGTTTTCATACGGCGTTCCACTTAGACGCTGACGATGTTGTTGAGACGGTTGAAGGACGAACACACTCGGGTCCGTTCCATTGAGATTCAAGGGTTTGCTGGGCGATCCTCTGGAGACCATTGACGTCTAAGACGCTGATCACTTTGCCGACGTACGTTGCCGTGCCGAGCAATACGGAGATCGTGTTTTCGTTTCGTTGACTGGCGTCGATGTGTGTCTCGATAGGGTCGATCGCAATAACCTTGTCGATTGCAATCGCCCAGCTGCCCAACGGGCTATCGATCACAAGCAATTGTCCTTTCGCGGCGGAAAGTCTGGCTTGGTTTCCGACCAGCGGTTCCAAATCGATGACCGGCAGAAACTCGCTGCGCAAGTTTCCGATTCCAGCCAACGAGGGATGGCTTAAAGGAACCGAAACGATCGTCGGCATGATCGTGACTTCACGAACGGTCGTCGCCGGAAGCGCGAACATCACATCTCCGCATCGGAAGACACAATGCTTGTCGCTCAAATTTGCGATTCGCGATTGATTGGGTAGCACACTTTCCATCGAAACAGTTTGTCCAGAAAGATGGTCTGAAATGAATGGCGGGGAGTTGTCAGGGTTTGGCGAAAACGAGTTTGGTTACTGGAACGACGGTTACCGGGTCATTTCACGCAGGGACTGCAGTACCTGTATGGCTTGGCTGTTGTCGTCGTATCCGTTGTCTGTCAGGTCATCGGTTTGTGTTTTCGGGGCAAGTCCGCGGACCGGTGCATCGGATCCGGCAATGCGTGAAAGCCGTTGCATGACTCCAGCCGCGAATTGATCAAGTTCGGTTTCCCATTGATCAAGTATCTCCAGGCTAAGTTCGTCGCCGCCTTCGGCCGATTGATCGGTGTCTCTGTTCATCAAGTCGCCGGGGATGGGTGGTGGTTCAGTCGGATGAAACGAAATATGGTTGAGTTAACAATCTTGGATTTGTGATCGGACAAGGACGCATCTCAACCGGGTCGCTGTCGTCATCCGTCCGATCGCGCAGCGATTCGTGACAGGAGATTCCGTCAGACGGACCGCGGTCGTCGCGCCAGCAGCGCGCCAACCGTTTGGAGCAACAGTTCGGGTTCGGTCGGTTTTGACAGGAATGCACCGAGTTGATTTCCAAGTGTTTCCAAATGCGGCGCGTCGGCACTGGTCAAAAAAATCACCGGTGTTGACCCGTCCCATGTCGGATTGGCCAACAACTCGTGACACACGCCGTAACCGTCCAGTTCCGGCATGTTGATATCTAAGACGATCAATTCCGGCTTCATTTGCAGCGCCATATCAACCGCTTTGCGACCGTCGTCGGCCAGCAAGACGTTGTAGCCTGCGTCGCGCAACGTTCGTTCGATCAGCCGCAGGACGGTCCGACTGTCGTCGGCAACCATGACGGTTTTGGCCGTGGAGGAATGGTCCTCTCCGGTACGCGAAAGCGCACCGTGGGACGGTTTCGTTGCAGTCATCAATTGACTCCGGCATGCCACGCATCACCATTTCCGTGATGCGACGGCAAGGACGTGGGGTTGTTTCGTTCGGTAATGCGGCCGTCTTCGAGAGACCCGTCATTTTGCGTGCACGACCTCGCGGTCGGCTTGCCTTTTCGCGAACACCGGGATCCCCGGTGCTGGGTTCCCAATGTCACGTCACGCTTCACCAAACGATTCGTGCTTGGTTGAACGTCAAACTTCCGATTCTCGACCTTGGTTTAGGTAGGAGATTCAGGATGTTCTGGTGAAGGGTTGGTCACACCAGCGCAGAGTCAAGCAAAACTGATCAAAGTGGCGGCCAATCAGAGTGACTTGAGGCCATTGGTGAGCCGATTGACTATCTCATCACGGTGATCGGGC
>JAGQPO010000530.1 GCA_020426665.1 Planctomycetales bacterium | reverse complement strand
CCGGGATCCCTTCATAGCAGCGATCGGCGACTAAGGCACCATTTCCGATCGGTACCATCCGTCACTGCGGGCCGCGATTTGAACGTCCGCCCGAAACAGTGATGAAATTCGATTCTTTGTGATCCCATCCTTTTTCGGACCATCAAACACGACGCGTCCGCCGTCTAACAGGATGACATGATTCATCTGCGGTGGGATCTCGTCGATGTGGTGGGTGACCAGGACCATCGTCATCGCGTCCTGATTGGCCAGGCTCTCCAGAATCGCCAAGAAACTCGCCTTGGCCGTCATGTCCAAACCGCCGGTCGGTTCGTCCAAAACAAAGATGTCTGGTTGATGCACGATCGCCCTGGCAATCATCGTCCGCCGACGCTCGCCGGTCGACAATGTTTCCAGTCGACGTGATGCAAATTCTGTCATGCCCACGCATTGAATTGCACGTTCAATGGCAGCCTCCATCGGCGCATCGACCGCCGGCCCAAACTCCTTTAACCGTGTCGCCGTGAAACCGCTGGCGACCGCGTCGGCTACAACCATTCGACCAGAGCGACCAACACTGAATTCATAATCCAATGATGGTGTTACGATTCCCATGCGGCGGCGAAGAAGGCTGACTTCCCATTCCGATTCACCCAAGATCCGTACGGTGCCCTGATGGCCGCGACGCTGATGGCCGTGCCCCTCCACCGACGGGTAAAAATCTCGGGTCAGAAGCTTTAGCAACGAGCTCTTACCGGACCCGTTTGGCCCCAAGATCGCCGTGTGCCGTTTACGCGGAATGCAAAGCGAGACATCGTCCAAAATACGCGTCGTTTCGCGAACAACCGAAACGTTTTCGATCTCGATAAGTGATGTTTCCAAGGCGACGGATGACTGGCGAAACGTGGTACGGGTTTTGCATAGAAGTTTGCGACAGCTTATGTCGAATAAAGCCGACGTGAAATGCCAGAGAAGGCAACTCAAACGGGGCGTCCGGAATAAGAATCCAAAATTTTTTTGGAAAACAAATCGAATTTCCGCGCGTTTGATTAGCGTTAGGTGACGATTGCGGTTGTTAGGACAACATTGCGCGTTTTTGATGAAACGGGCCCGGTGCCACAGATTCGTCTCGACGCGGTTGTCCGAGCCTGATATTCCTCCGCCCCAGCAAAATTCCCCTTTTTGTTTGTCACGCCAGCGTCAGAAGTTCGCTTTTACTGATACCTACGATCGACTTCCGCCGCATGTGAGAGATCCCCGATGGCTATAATCCAAGTTCAAGAAACTCGTGTTTCATCAATGATTCGCCGAATCGATTCGGTCTTGTGTGCTCATCACGACCTTTGCGGGCACCGTGCGAACCTTCAAATTTCGATGGAAGGCGCCCGAATCGTCCTGCGAGGCAACTTACCCTCGGTCGCACTCAAGCAAGCCCTAGTCCCCGCCATCCGCCAAGCCGGCGTGCTCGGACAGGTCTGCAATTGCGTCGAAATCGGCTGATTCGGCCGTCGGTGTACCGTCTTCTTTCGGAGCTGCCCAGCCGCTGCTTCAGAACGCATCCGGTCATTGAGCGTCGAAACGACCTGCCCGCCGGATCGGGTTTTGGATCGCGACGACGATCGCAGATACCTGTCGATTGCGAGACGCGTTCCATTTTTGCCTCGTCCGCAGAATCTGTGGGG
>JAGQPO010000529.1 GCA_020426665.1 Planctomycetales bacterium | reverse complement strand
CGACTCGCGCGGTCGTTCGGGCGGCTACTTGGCGGCGGCGTAACGGTCTGCGACGGCGTCCCAGTCGACCAGGTTCCAAAACGCGCTGACGTAATCGGGCCGACGGTTTTGGTAGTGCAGGTAGTAGGCGTGTTCCCAAACATCCAGTCCCAGGATCGGCGTACCGCTGATGCCGGCGATCGCCGCTCCCATCAGTGGGCTGTCCTGGTTGGCCGTGCTGCCGACTTTCAATGTGCCGCCATCGACATACAACCAAGCCCATCCGCTGCCGAAACGCGTTGCTGCGGCCTTGTTGAACTGTTCTTTCATTGCGTCCAGGCTTCCGAACGTGCTGTCGATTGCAGCGGCAAGATCGCCACTGGGACTTCCGCCTTTGCCGGGGCCCATCACGGTCCAGAACAGCGAATGGTTCGCATGTCCGCCGCCGTTGTTGCGAACGGCACCTTGTTTGTCGGCCGGGACACTGGACAAGTCCGAAATCAGTTCTTCGATTGATTTGGAGCCAAGATCGGTGCCTTCAATCGCGGCATTCACATTGGTGACGTAAGCGTTATGGTGCTTTCCATGGTGGATTTCCATGGTCTTGGCGTCGATATGCGGCTCAAGGGCGTCCAAGGCATAGGGTAATGCGGGGAGTGAGTAAGCCATTGCGAGCTTTCTCCGTTGATTGGAGGTGATTTTTAAAGAAGCCCCGTCTTGGGGGCGAGCGAGTCTCATTAAAACGATAGCGACCGTGACAAGGGAGCCCAAGAGGGGCGCCGCGATCGACGCCGAATGGTTCAGATTTCAGAAAGGTCGGCCAGTGTTGTCGATGCACCAGCCATAGCCGCTTCCTTCTGAAACCGGCCCAGCCACAGTGTGCCGGTTTCGTGCTGACTGGTCAGCCGACTAGAGCTGCGATTCGATTGCTTTGACAAGCTCGGCGTCGCCGGGTTTGGTTTTCGGCTCGAAGCGATTGATCAGGTTGCCTTCGCGGTCGACCAGAAACTTTTCAAAGTTCCAGCTGACGTTGCCTTTGCCCTTGGGTTTGACATCCTTGCTGGTCAGGAACTTGTACAGGTCGGTGGCATCTTCACCGTTGACTTCGATTTTGCTGAACATCGGAAAGGAAACGTTGTACTTGGTGCTGCAGAACTGTTTGATTTCCGCTTCGGTTCCCGGTTCTTGGCTGCCAAACTGATTGCATGGGAATCCGAGGATCACGAATCCTTTGTCCTTGTATTTCTGGTACAGCTGCTCGAGTCCGGCATATTGCGGAGTCAGTCCACATTGGCTTGCTGTGTTGACGATCAGGACGACTTTGCCTTCGTAGTCTTCGAGGTCAACCTTTTTGCCGTTGATATCGGCCATTTTGAAGTCCAGGGCGCACTCGTGATCGTGTTTGCCGTCTGCTTTCTTTTCTTCGGCGGTCGCCATGGTGGTTAGTGCTCCAAGGCACAAGACGGCGGAAAGGATCAATCGCATGGGAGGTCTCTGTGGGAGAGGGGGTGGTTCGAGAAGTGTCTGAAGATTGTTACCGACGGATTGGAAAGTCAAGTCTCACGAGTGTTTCGACGCGACTGTCCCGCGGTCCCCGGTGTGACGGGCCACGAAAATCAATAAATTTTGACTTCTACGTCGAGTATACCGGGGGTGCTAGTGGCGAGGGCCTGTCGCGGGGATTACGTTCTCCGGTTAACTAAATAATGCCGCAAATGCTTGACTTGATCGAGCGATAGTGGCAGCATCTCCACCGCCCCCTTATTTCACACTCCCCCTCACAGACACTGAAGATGGAAAACCGGAAAAAGCTACTCACCGCAGGGTTTTTGACCCTGATCGCCGCAGGGATTGGTTTTGCGGTCCGAGGCGGACTGCTGGATATTTGGTCGAAGCAGTATGGATTCACGATGACCGAGCTGGGCCAAATCACTGGAGGAGGGTTGCTGGGTTTCGGGTTGGTGATTTTGTTCGCCGGACTGCTGGTCGATTTCGTCGGCTACAAGACGTTGCTGGTGATCGCGATGGCCTGTCACTTGATCTCAGCCGTCATGCTGTTTTCAGCCACGCCGGTTTTCAATGCGGCTGGTAAAGACGCGGTCTACAACATCCTCTTCTGGTCAGCCTTTATCTTTGCGGTGGGCAACGGTATTTGTGAGGCTGTGATCAATCCTTTGACCGCGGCGATCTATCCGGAGCAGAAAACCCACTACCTTAACATCCTACATGCCGGATGGCCCGCAGGGCTCGTACTGGGCGGCTTGATCGTCTTCGCAAAAGACAGTGTCGGATGGGAGATCTTGCTGGCGACCTATTTGATACCGGTCGCAATGTATGGATTCATTTCGGTCAAAGAGGCTTTTCCCAAGACCGATGCTCAGCAGGGTTCAATTTCGTATGGAGGCATGTTCGCCAGCCTGATTGGACCGTTCTTTGTGATTCTGTTGGTCGCCCACGCTTGCGTCGGATATGTCGAGCTAGGGACCGACAGTTGGATCAATAAGATCACTGGCGGAATTCTCAAAAGCGCTTTTTTGGGAACCACGTTGTTTATTTACACATCCTTGTTGATGACCGGTCTGCGGTTCTTTGCAGGTCCAATCGTCCACAAGATTTCGTCGTTAGGGCTGCTGTTGATCAGCGCGGTCACTGGCGCTGTTGGTCTTTATCTGATCAGTATTGGCGACAGCGTGCCATTCATGTTCTTCGCTGCGACCGTTTATGGATTGGGAAAGACGTTCTTATGGCCCACGATGTTGGGTGTTGTCGGTGAGCGATTCCCTCAAAGTGCGACCGTTGCCATGGCATTGATGGGATTCATCGGGATGTCATCTGCCGGTTACCTTGGAGGCCCGGGAATTGGTTACAAGCAAGACTACTTTGCCTCGCAGTACATTCAGGAAAACGCGCCGCAAACCTTTGAACGCGTCAAGGCTCCCAATGAGAATCAATTCTTGATGTTCCCTGCAATCACCGGGATCGACGGTGCGAAGGCTGGGATGCTGTCTGACAAGGGGGCCGCGATTACGTCGGACGTCGAGATCGCGGGTGATCGAATTAACGAAGAAGAATTCAAAGGTCTGCGGGCACAAAATGAATGGTGGCAGGCCAACAAAGAATTTGCCGATGTTGATGCCGAACCGGTTGCCGAAGCAACCTTGTATGGAAGCCGAATGGCAATTCGTGTGACCGCTCTGGTTCCGGCCACCATGGCAGTCCTTTATTTGATTTTGCTGCTTGGGTTCAAGGCGCCTAAGGAGGGGCACACTGATCAAGCAGAGGAAATTGCCCAGTCGGGACCTGCGGAGTATTGATCCGCCCAATTGTCTGAACGATCGGATTCAAAACGCCCCGTTTCTCAGGAAGCGGGGCGTTTTTTCTTGGTTTACCCGCTCTCGGGATCTGGCCCCTAAGCAATTCGGCTTCCAGAGTTTAGAATCCCGGGCCGTTGAACATCACCTAATTCATT
>JAGQPO010000528.1 GCA_020426665.1 Planctomycetales bacterium | reverse complement strand
TGGGGTAACATCCTTGCGATCTCCGATGGCAACGGTTTGATTCGAACGGCGGAACTTAACCTTATCAGCAAGCGAGCCGGGATCGGTGCGGTCCCGAATTCCGCGACAACGCCGCGACAACTTGCCGGAAAGCTGCCTGTGGAATTGGTGGTGACGAACTGGGGACGGTCGATTTTGGCAGCTGATGCAGGGAAAAACGTTTGGCTGGATCTGAACGGCCGAGTCCGCGATGAGATCGCCAATCCCGAGTTTTTAGGCCGCAAGATCATCGCCGGCAGCGACGTTGCCGGCGACGTCGACATCGCGTTGGGTCCTGTTTTCAAGCAGACCACGGCGGACCCAAGTCTGAGCAGTAACGCGGCCGTTGCGCTGTATGTGTGCACGGTGGAAGCTTGTGATCCGTTGCCCACGCCGACTGATGTAGTCGCGGCCAGTTCGACTGTCGATCACCGCTACTTTCCCGACCCCAATAGCGGAACTTGGCTGCCAGTCGATGCAGCGTTTCGATTCAACAAGATCGAGGGTGACAATATCACGTTGGTTTCTACGATGGCCAACGATGCCACGCCGGCCACGGAAAAAGACTTGTCGATCATTGCGCGGACGGACGTACGTGATTTAAGTACGACGCCGAACGATTTGCGGGTCATCACCAAAGGCGACATCACCATCAAAGAACGCGGCACGATGCCGATCGATGAAATCATCGGCTACTACGGAGACGTCGATCTGACCGCGATGGGAGTGAACGCTTCGATCCTGGACGTTGCCGGCAACGATCCCTCGACGGCATACCTAAAAGCAGACAGCCTGACCCTGCGTGCGAGCAACCAGATCGGAGAACCGACCGACTTTTTGGAGATCGATTCTTCATTCCGACAACCGGGAGTTGTCCGCGCGTATGCCAATCAGGGCATTTATTTGCGTGAAGTCGATGGGCACATGAACATTGATGCAATTGCGTCGGATTTCTGGGATGTGGCTCTGGAGACGATCGGCGGTTCGATCCTAGAGCCGAACAACGATAATCTCGCCGACATTCAGGCACGTAACATTGATTTAAAATCGTCACTGTCGATCGGCGATCCATCCAATCCGATCGAAATCAACGGCGCCGGAATCGGCCAGCGACAAAACGGAGATTTTCGAATCACGACGGCGGTCCCCGCGAATGGACGCCTCTATGCGTCGGCACAGACGAACGTGGCACTGACCGAGATGAACGGGGCATTGAACGTTCTGAAGGCGCAAGGGAATTCGGGCGACGTGATCTTGCAGGTCCACGAGACCGTGCTCGTCGATACCGCATTTGAAGGCCCCTACGGAGAAGACTTGGTTCTCGATGCGGCCGGCGGGGTGTCCATCTTCGGTGATTCGGTCAGCTCAGGCGTGATTCAGGCCGGAAACAATATCGAATTGACGGTCGGCGATGACCTGATCCAGCCCGCCGGCACGTCCATCAACGCATTCGGTACCTTGATCATTTCAGCAGACGATTCGCCCGAGGATCCCGATCGGTTTTCCGGAGCGAATGTGGACCTGTTCGGAAGCGTCAAAGCGATCACTGCGATCATCAATAGCGGAGATGATTTGGACTTCATCAACCTTGCTTCACCGGGAGGACTTGACGCGACCGTCATCCTGGGCACGGGAGATGCTGACGACCGAATCTTTGTCCAGGCAGTTCGCAATGGCCAATCGCTGTTGATTGATGGCGGGGTCGGCGCCGATCGCTATTATATTTCCAGTGATGCCGAGAAAAGTCTGTTTTCGACGCAGGGATTCTTTGACGATACCTTCCTTGATCCGGCTTCACTGCTCAACGAAACGCTCAACGGAACGCTCGGTGGCATCAACGGCTTCATTTCAATCGAAACGGGTGGCGGTGGAAACCAGGCTACACGTGACAAGATTTTTGTCAGCTCGCACGGCAGTTCGACGCCTCTGACCGGAACATTGAGTTCCCAAACAATCAGCGGGCTGGGCATGTCCGGCGAGATTAGTTTCTTCGCGCCCGACAGCGCGGAAGTGTTTTTGCGGCTTGGCCAGAGCAATGATTCCTTCCATGTCAAAGACCTTGCAGCACCATACGTCGTCCAGATCAGTGGTGATCAGGGCGACGACAGCTTTACCGTCAAAAGTGATGCGTCGGCCAACTGGTTAAGCGGCATCTCCGGTATCGTGATGTTTTCCGGTGACCAGGGCGACGATTCGCTGTGGGTCCAGGGTGACGGTTCCACCGATCCCGGTTTATTGACTGCGGTCTCAGTGACGGGACTGGGAATGGGTGACAACGCATTGTTCACCGATCACGACGATTTCGGGGCGAATGTCAACGCATCGTGTGTCGCAACGACCTCTTGTCCGGGAGCGATCTACTTTGGCCAGCGACGCGGATTCGCCAATGATTATGTCAGTACGATTGAAACGGTCACTGTAAAGTTGAGTGACAACGCAGATGTATTGAACGTCGACAGCGTGGACAGCTTTGGCACTCGGAGCGTTCTGGGCGGGGCAGGCAATGACACGTTGACCGTCGGTTCGACGGCGCTTCAGGGTGGTTTGTATCCGAACGCCGACCGGCTGGATTACATCGAGGGAAATCTGAGACTTGATGGTGAAGGCGGCTACGATTCGATCGTGGTCAATGATTCGGGCGATGACAACCCGAACTTGGGAGCCTTAGTCGGTGATACCGTTGTGGGATTAGATATGCCCGGATCGGTGACGGTGATCAGCGCGGACGATTTAAGGATCCGATTGGGCGGTGGCAGTGATACTTTCTATGTGCCGTCGACCAATGCCAATCAGCAAGTTCAACTTGAATTTGGCCAGGGGAAAGACACTGCCTACATCGGATCTCAATTCGCGAAACCGGAAACGGGATCACTGGACGGAATTCTCGGTCAACTGTTTCTGCTGGGGTTGGGGCCGGACTCTGGGGACACACTCTATCTGAATGACTTTGATGCGGCGTCCGGGAAGAGTTACCAAGTGCAGAACGACGGGGCGGCATCGAATGATGTGACGACCGTCCGGCGCACGTTTGAACCACCGTTTGTTGTCTACCAGCAATTTGAAACGGTAGTGTTCAATACCGGTCGAGGAGATGATCAAATCAACCTGTATTCGACGCATCGAGAACAGGCTGCCGAGGGCAAATCGGCTAGTTTCTTTGTGAACACCGGAGAGGGAGACGATCAGGTGTTGCTCGGACGACCGATCACGGAGACGAGCTACAGCCTTGACACCTTCGAGATCACCACCGACGGTTCACCGTCCGGCATCCCAGTCTTTATCAATGGCGGGGCAGGCAACGACGCAGTTCACTATCGTGATAATGCAAATGCAGCCAGTACAACGCTCGCATTCGGACAGTCGGCCTTTAGCGAACTGTTCCCTGCCGAACCCACGGACGAACAACTCGAACAGTATGCGGCACTGCTCGGACTCGATGTCAACAGCGCGACATTTTTGTCGGTCGCACTTGCGCATGGCGGAATCGTGGCACCTGTCAATATTGGTGAATTTGAAACCGAGTCGGCCGAGGTTTCCCTCGGCGACGGCGACGACGTTTTGTTGCTCAGATCCGGAAACTATTCGCGCAATTTGATCTTCAACGGCGGCGGCGGCACGGATACTGCAACGGTCCAAAACGCGGTGAACTTGCAAGGCAACACATTCACCATGAACGGCCAAGACGGCAACGATCTTCTGTATGTCGATTTTTCCATGGCGTCGCTGGTCGACCAGGGAACGCTGGCCGGCACATTGATCGGAATCACCACCAATTCGGAGGACATTCCGCCGAACTTCTTGGAGTTTCAGCGCGGCGACTATTTCGTCGAAACACGCGACAATGCCGGCGTATGGCAATTTCGAATCGTTGACGAACTCGGCGCTCCAGTAACGATCGCCACGGCAGACGGCCAGGATCGAACAAATGATTGGCAAGCGATCATTCCGACTTTCGATACACGCCGCGGAATTGTGTTACAGTTCGGAACGGATCCCGCCAATTTCAGTCAGGCAAGTTTTGGCGATGACGTCACTCCAAGAACAGCGGCACGAATCGCGGTCGGTACTCCCGACCGGGGAACATCAATTGTGTTCAACGCCGGCGCCGATACGGACACGTTGCGCGTCGCTGGGGACGGTGACGTCTCCTTCTCCGTGTATACGCCGGACGCCAGTGTTCCTGGCGCCGGCAGCCTGTCAATGGACGGCAACCTGATCGAATTTACCGGTGTCGAACCCTTCCTTGTGTATGGATTACCGGATCTGCAATTGAGATCGGTAGGGGACGTTCCCGTTGATCTGACGGTGGACGCCGGTGCCGTCTCTCCGACTTCAATCCCTTCGGTCACGCTGCACACGTTGGTGATTGATGGCGTCGTCAGCTGGGTACCTCAGCCGAAGTTTCAATTCGATCCCGCGGCCGACGCCGATCGATATGGAAAGGCAATCGCGATGGACGGCAACACGTTGGTTGTCGGTTCGCAGCTTGATTTGAACCTCAGCCAAGATCCAGATGACGTCGCGGCCCAGAAGGCCGCCGGAGTCGTGTTTGTTTACACCTGGGACGATCAACTGGGATGGGTCGAACAAGCGAAGCTGGCGCCGAGTGATCGTCGATTTGGAGGCGGAGGCGGGTTTGGTTCGAGCGTCGACATCCAGGGAGACACGCTGATCGTCGGCGCCCATTGGGACGGTGCCGGCACCGGTTCCGCATACGTCTACACTCGTCAGCCGTCCGGCGGATGGAGCCAGCAGACAAAACTCACGCCCAGCGATCAGGTTGCCGCAGGACACTTCGGCTATTCTGTCGGTGTCCAGGACAACTTGGCAATCGTGGGGCGACCGGGCGCGAACGAGACCGGTGATTTGAATGAAGCCGTCTTCTTCTACGGTCGGCAGGGAACCACTTGGAGCGAGTCGACCGTGCTCTCCGGCAGCGGCGACTTCGGACGCTCCGTTGCGATCGCGCTCAACCGTGCAGCAATCGGCGCTCCTGCAACAGGGTCTGTCCAGGTCATTCAGACGGGAGCATGGACCAACGAAGCGATTCTAACAGCCTCCGATCCGCAATCCGGCGAACGCTTTGGCGATTCGGTGGCGATGACTGCTGATCAGATTGTCGTCGGGGCGCCAAATTGGGACGCGACCCGATCGGGCAGTCTGATTGTCGACCAAGGACGTGCCTTCGTATTCCAGCGAAATGGCGGAACGGGCTGGACTCGTGAAGCGCGACTGACGGCACATGATGGATTGCCGATTACCGAGTCGAATGAGGGCAAAGCCGGCGATCATTTCGGATTCCACGTCGCCACCGACGGAACTTACGTCGTGGTAGGCGCACCCGACGTCGATTTGGCCGTGATCGACGGAGGTGCGGCCTACGTCTACTATCGATTACCGGCCGCCGGCGGGTTGGAAGCGACTTGGACACGTTCAAGTGGCACCAGCGGATCCGGTCAAATTTCGCTCGGCACTGATGCCGCCGAGGACAACACATTCGGTAAAGCCGTCGGAGTTGCCGGCGGAAGAATCGTCGTCGGCATTCCCGGTTACCACGCCCCACAAAGAAACGACGTCGGTTCAATCCAAACCTATGCCGCTGGTACGTTGCCGGCGGAAACGCTTGAATCGTTACGCGCCGAACAGATTCAGTTGAGTGTCACGCCCGTGGCGGGAACGGCGGTGACGCGAACGGTGTATGAACCGAATTCGCGGACGCTGTTTGTGGCAGACCCGGATGCGTTGTTCGTCGAGCCCGGCGCACCAAACGGAACGCCGGCAACGCCCGGCGTGATTTACACGTTTATCAATGAAGGGATCTATTGGCGTCCGACCGGCACGCTTTCTCGTCCGGCAAACCACCTGGAATTCGGTACCTCCATGGCGGTCCTGGGCGACACTTTAGTCGTCGGATCTCCCGGATCGAACAACGTTTCAATCTACAAGCGAAGCGGCGAGAGTTGGGTCAAGACGGCGCAAGAGCTGACCGGACAGGGACGCTTCGGGTCTGCCGTTGCGATCAATTCCAACGGAACTCGCATCGCAGTCGGTGAACCCCAAGCCAATGTCGGATACCGATACGGAGAATACGCGCCGTCAAACGCTTACATGAATCTGTCAACGCCCGGCGATTCCGTCATTTTCGAACTGCAAAACGGTACATGGAATCGCGCACGACGATTGATGCCCGAGGATACGGTCAACCGGTACCCGCTGTCATCGACAATCAGTACGTTGCATCAGGTGACGTCCTACGCCACAGTTTATGCACACCCCAATTTTACCGGCGAAATCCACTATCTAAATGGTGGGAAACGAGAGGGGCTAGGACAAGCCAACGATGTCGGATCTGCAGTCAAACTCGGACCGATGTCGGTTCTGATTCTGGAAGATTCGGACACGGGCCGAAGGATCATGATGTACAACTCGGACCGGACGAGTTCCCAGTCGTACTCGTTCGGCAGTGAATTCGAAGATTTCTTTGATGACAACATGGACGTCGGATGGCTGATCAATTCCGCCGACCTGACCAGGACAAACTGGTCCAACTTTACAGTCCAGCGAAACAGCGACTATTCCAAATCAAGCGATTCGCTGTCCATTCAAAACAAGTATATCAGCTATACCTACCGACATCGCTGGGTCGACAGTTCACGTGATGGCAAGTCTGCCTGGATACCGGTCTATGAGATTTTCTTAGGATTTGATCCTAGCGGTGGACAGCCTAGCGGCGTGAACATGCCGTTTGATCAGATCTACGGAGGCTTGGGCGCGGTCATCCGTAATATCGTCGATCCGGACAGGATCAATGTTGCCGGCAATTATCTCTCCAATGTCACCAAGGGCGTACCGTACAACAGTGTGCTCAACAACTATTCCAACGTTGCCGGCGGACAGTGGGGTTCGAGTCTCGCGTTCATCAATCCCGATACGTTGTATGTGGGCGCTCCGGGTGATGGTACGGTAGGAAACTCTGGAAGCTTCAGCGCGTACGGCCTCTATGATTCCAATACGAACGGAATTCAAATCAACTTAGAACCCACCAGCGGCGGTCCTTTACGCCCCGCATGGAGAAATCA
>JAGQPO010000527.1 GCA_020426665.1 Planctomycetales bacterium | reverse complement strand
CTTGTTGAAAATGCAAAGACCGCGGACACTCGCATCGGATACCAGATCAAGGCGGCCGAGTTGGTGGCCCGACTAGGGGAAGTCGAAACGGCGCGAATGGAGTTTCAAACAATTCTTGATCGCTTGCGTCCGGGCAGCTGGCTGCATACGGACGTGCGTGGGCGGCTGGAGCGTAGTTTCATGTCTGCCGGCGATGTCGACGGTCTGATCCGGTTTTACAACGAACAATCCGATCGCTCGCCAGATGACCTGACGTGGTTGGTTCGTTTGGGCGAAGTGTTGATGGGTTCCGGTCATGATTCAGACGCTGAGAAAGCTCTTCGGAAAGCCATCAATCGATCGCCGAACGATGTCTCGGCCAGATTAGCACTGTGTGAAGTTTTGGCGGGTGACGGTCGATATGGTGAAGCCGCCAGCCAGATTGATCATCTTCTGGACAGCGACCCCGGCAATCCGGATTACTTGATGCGATTGGCCGAGATTCGCATCAGTGATTTGTCAATGAGTCTCGAAGATCGCCAAACCGAGGCTGCGGAAGCTTGGGAGCGAATCGTTCGACCGCGCGCCGACGATGCCGTCATGTTGGCTGCGGTGGCTAAAAAAATGCACAGCATCGATCGCACGGATCGGGCGATCGAGTTGTACCGGACCGCGATCGACGCGGCGCCGGACGCGGCGCAGTATCGAGAGTATTTGGGTGAATTCCTGCATCACCTGGGACGCAAAGACGAAGCGATCGCGGTCTGGAAATCGATAGCTTCGGATGATCGACGGGGTCCGGACAATCTGATTCGATTGGCCGAAATCTTCGCGTCCTTTGATAACCTGAAATTATCGTTGGAAACGTGGCGTGACGCTGCGACGTACGATCTTTCCTTGGATCAACGTCGGCGTTTCGCTGCCGCTCTTTCCTCGGCCGGCCACCACGACGACGCGTTAAAACAGCTGGATTCGGCGTCGACACTGGCCCAAAACGACGAAGAAATTGAACAATTGATGCGAGACCGGATTGGGGTCTTACAGGCCGCCGGACGTCTGGCCGAACGGATTACGGAAGTTGTGGTTGATGTCCCTACGGCCGAAAACCAACGCTACCTGGCGCTGCTGTATCAAGCCAACGGACAACTTGGCTTCGCATCATTTGCGATCGACGAAGCGATGAAGCTTGATCCCAACGACGCCGGGATCCTAAGAGATGCTGTCGACATCTCCGAGCAATTTGGGCGCCTTGCGCACGCGGCCACGCTATTGGAAAAGCTTGCCAGACGCGACGAATTGTTTCGGATCAATCATCTCCGGCGACTGGTTCAGATCCGAGAACAGTTGGGGGAATTCGAACCAGCGTTGGCGGCCGCCCAGGAAATGATCGACGCCAACCCGGCCTCTCCCGATCCCTACCGTTTGTACGCCGATATCGCGCTGAGTATTGGCAAAGACGAAGACGGCGAACGGATGCTTCGTCGCGCGATCATCGTCGCTCCCCGGGACATTCCGCCACGCGTCATGTTGGCGACTCGGTTGGCCGATCGCTTCCAAACCGGCGATGCAATCGAATTGTTGTGGGAAGCGGTTGGGTACGAAAACAATCTGCATGCACGAACCGAATTGGTCAACAAGCTCGTTCCACTGTATGCCAGACGCGGTGAAATCGACCAGCTGGTTGGACGTCTGGAGCGATTTGAATTAGATGCTTTTACCGAGAAAACGAAACAGCTATTGATCGCGCGGGTCTGGACGTCCGTCAAAGATTACAAGCAAGCTCAAATCGCTCTGAACCGATCACTGACGAAACAGCCCAGAGATGCGGATCTGTTGGAAGCGATGGTTGACAGCCTGTTGGAATCGGGCGACGTGGCGTCGGCCGTCAATTACCAGGGTCGACTCGTCAAGGTTCAGGATACGCCGGCAAACCAAACCCGGTTGGCGTCGTTGGAATTACAGGCTGGTCTGATCACGCCACTGGAAGCCAAGACACGAGAGATCAAAGCAACGGACGACGTTAAACGCATGGCGGTGATCGCGCTACGCGATGCGGAGAAGGACCCAGAACAATCGGCCGAATTGTGTCGCGTGGTGTTGGAAAAAAATCCTGAACTGTGGGACGTCAAAATCGTCCTTGCACAGTTGCTGTTGCAATCTGATTTGCCCGAGCGCGCCGAACATCTTGCCGAGGCAGGTCGATTGGCGGCCGAAGTGGCGGGATTAAAGCTGAATGACGACGCTGCATCACCTGCCTTCGGAAGCCAGGGGGGTGCGGCTGCGTCGGCATCGCCGGTCGTTCTAAATGCATACACGAACCTGCAGCGAAATGCTTACGTCTACCAACGGTCCGGTTCCGGCACGACCGTCCAAGTACCCGTCAACCTATCGGTGCCTTCTGCGGCAGGGCAGTCTCGATCTTCTGCGACGGCGATGCTTCGATTACAGGCCCTGCCCGGAAGTGCCTTCGCGATGGATCGCGAATCGTTTCCGCAATCAACCGCCCTCGCGTTGGCGACGATCCTGCGATTGAACGATCGTCGTGTTTCCAGTCGACAAATCAGTGGCCAGAAAAGTTTCTCGTTTGGCTTCGGCAGTAACTACATCAAACCGGATGATTATTTTCAAGCGAAGTGGACCGCAGTTACTGCTCAAATCCTGTCCGCCGTCGAAGTGTCAAAACTGACCGATCATCCGCTGTCGATTTCGCAGGCAATGGAAAAGCTGTATTCACCGCCGGACATCGATTCGGACGACGTCGACACTTTGCGGTCGGCGGTGGCGATTCATCGGATCAAAACAACGCTCGAGGGCAACAACGATCCTGTTCCGTCGGAAATTGTTTGGCGAATCGCAGAAATCGACCCGGCGGGCGACCACTGGGCGCTGACTGAATTGTTGGCGTTGCGATCGGGCATTCGGCGACAAGTCGAATCCGATCCTTTGGCAACCATTGAAAAGCTTGATGACAAACAACTGGAAATCTTGAGGCGATTGTGCGTCCGACACCAAGAACTTGCCGCGGCCCAGCCACGAGACGTGAACGAAATATTGGCTGACCTGCAATTTAGAAACTACCTGATCGCGGAGTATCGGTTGGCTGGAAAATCGTCCTCGCTGGGACTTGATGAAAACGAGTCAACAGCAGCGTCCGGTTTCTTCACGGCGCTGACCGAGATCGAAGCGGCGCTCATTGAAAACAACATTGCCCACGCCGACAAAGTGGTTGACAGGTTGATTCACGCCGCGCGGTCGATCGAAATCGGCGAAATCAATTCGAAACACGCTGATGCGTGGCCCGCGACATGGATGGTGTCGGCCCAATCGCCGGCCCAGGTCGATTTCCTGAGACGTCATCGTGAACAATTTATCGATTGTTGGATCGCGTACTGCTCTCGCCGCATGGTCTTGTCCCAAGGGAATTTTTCACCCTCGGAGTTGTTTGAAGGCGAACGCATTCAAATCGTCACGCCGATCATCGATCCGGATGCGGCGAAACAAAAGTACCAGATTTTTACCTTGCAGCGGCCGCTATCGGACCGCTTGTTTGACGGACAACTCGTTCGCGGATTGATCCCATTACTACCCAAGCAAATCGCCGCAAAGTCATCGCGACGAACAGAATTAATGGTCAACGGTTTAATCGACCGTCTTGGCCGCCCCATGGACGACG
>JAGQPO010000526.1 GCA_020426665.1 Planctomycetales bacterium | reverse complement strand
CAGACTTGTGGGTAAAGACAAGGCCATGAGGCCTCGGAATACTTTGTTCGATCGCGCTGCAAGCTTCGGCCTCAAAAGCACATGTGATCGATTCAGAGCGGTGACATAGGCGAGTCTGAAACGGGACGGCGTACGTATCCAAAGTACGCGAGAATCACGTCGATCGACAACTCGCGCACCACGTCGATGTGGTCGTCGTAAAGGTTGCGCCCCGAACGTGGCCCGTCCGAAGCGATACGGGCTTCAATCGCTCGGATTCGTGCGTCACGAACGGCCTCAGCCGCCTGCACGATTTTCTGATACGGCGCATCCGTCGCGATCAGCTTGAACAGCGCGAGTTCACGACGCTGTAACGTCGTTAGTTTCTTGCTGGAGTGGGGAAGGTATTGCGTCATCGCAAGGTCGACACAGAAACATGCCCAAAGGTTCGCACTCCAATGAAAGGGCAACGCAACCGCCGCCAGGACCCGGGAGGATCGCCTTTCTTAATAACTAGATGGGAAGTATCGGTTTCCTGCCCACGCTGATAGCTTGGTAAAATCCTTGTTTATCCCCGCCGTTTCCAGACGTAGTGGGTGACGACGTAAAAACTCTCGATGTGAAACTTCGGCGAATGTTTAGTCACGAATACACCTGCGACCGCTGCAATCTAACAGCGACGTACGTATCAACCGAAATCGGATACTATCGACTTGCCGATGGCACTGACATCCCCCGGTTGTCGCAACCCGCATGGTGCAACTATTGCAACGCGTTACGTTCCGCCGAACGACTTCCTGAGCTGGAACGTCTTCAACAGATACTCGCGGAGATTGAATCAGCCGGTCTCTCCGATGGCGACTATGACTTCCTCGAGTCGCTACAACAATCGCCCGAATCTTACCTTGCCGAGCGAGTTAGCAAATGGCGAGCGTCGGTGCGTTGGCGTTCGCAACGCCAATCACCGCCACGTTGCCTTGAATGTGAATCAACCGATCTGGAATTGCTTGCTCAAGAGATTGACCAAAGTTTGGAATCATTGCCGCACCCAAACTGCGGCGGAAACTTCACCAGAACAAATTGGTGGCACTGCAGCCAGGCCTGCTATACTGTGTTGGACTCGGAAGGGCGTGGCATAGTCGGCGGACCATCGGCCACATGACGTGGGACCATTATTGGGTTGCGTGGGCTGAGAGTTGTCGTTTAAGCTCGTTTCCCACTTTCGCCAAGTTGGACCGCGGCGCCGATCAAGTGTGCCAGACGAAGCGCTTCGGGGACGTTTCCCCGATCGGTCAATCGAGTCAAGGCACTTGCAACGGTCCTCGAATCTTCGCCGGCGCATTGAAAAACCCATGGGCCGATTTGGTGGATCGGCCCGGCGGCCTCGACCCGACGCAACCGCTCGTCGGCGTCGGGAAAAAATTGAAAGATTGCACGAAACCCTTCGACGTTCGGCGGTCGTCGCATCACCGCAACCACCGGAAGTCCTAAGTCGCTTGAAAGCGCAGGCAAGTCGACGACGTTTGCACCGCCGAACGTGATGCCATCCAGCAAGACCAAGTGGAGTTGTGCATGAAACTTGGAACTTTCGATTGCTTGCTTGATTCGCAAAGTGGAATCCAGCCCATCCTTGTCAAGCCTGTTCCAGATCATGCCTTCCAATCGTGTTCCGCCGCACACGATTCCGCTGAAATGAACATTCGATCCACGCGTCTTGTCATGGTAGTGTGCATCATCAATTCCAATGACACAAATGGTACGACGGGTCTGAATAAGCTGGTCTAGTTTCATTGCATCATCAATCTTGCAGAAGTGGTCCGCCAATCGCGTCTGCCATACGCTGAAACAAATCTTGGCTCTCGCTGGCCTTTTGAATCAGCTGACGGATTTCAAGTTCCACATCACCCCCGTCAAACGCAACAAAGTGCAGATGACGACTCCAATTGGGCTGTTTGCCAAGGCGTTCTGGGAGCTTTCGACGACAATCGGTCAATCGACTCGGGTTCGACCAAAACGGTCAAATGCGCATGAAACTTTCCCGAAAGCGCCGTCACCTGGTCTGGAGTGGGAGTCTGGAGAATGGATTGCAATGCTTGTTGTTGGGTATTCATAGTGCAGTCTACCAGCGTCGGTGATGAGCCAGGTGATCGAAAGAGTTTAACGATTGACGTTTGGCCCGGTCGAAGGGTTCACCCAGTTCGCATTGATGTTGTAACAACGTTTGTTGAAATGCCAGTGAATGGCCGTGTCATCCGTTGATGGCACGTGCTGGCCGGCGACAACTTCGCGACGCGTTGAAAGCGGGACCGCAAATCGAGTGTGAGATCGTTGGAGTCAAGGTAACATTACTGGATGGCGACCAACACGAGAATGATTCATCGGAAATGTCCTTCAAAACCTGCGCCGCAAAGGCGATGCGAGAAGAGGTGCTTCCCGGCGCCGGTCTTGTATTGCTGGAACCGGTGATGAACTTGGAAGTGGAACTGCCGGAGGAGTACTTGGGTGCTGTAACGGGTTACCTTGCTCGAAAACGCGGTGTCATAACATCCGCGAACACGGGCAGTGGGGTCACCGTGATCGCCGCCGAGGCTCCCCTGGCGGAGTTGTTCGAGTTTTCGAGCGACGTTCGTTCGATGACCCAGGGAAACGGTACGTTTACGATGCATCCGCTGGCCTATCGGCAAACCCCCAGCGACATTCAACAAATGTTGTTGTCGCAATAAAACTGGTTTCCAACGCCCGTCGCAAGTAACCCTTGTGACGGGCGTTTTCGTTATAAAACGGTCTCCATACAGCGTGAACCAAGATAGACTGGTGATTCCCTGGATTCTGCGAACCACAGATTGTGGACCGCAGTGCGTCGGTTTTTACACGGATTTGGAGATGAATTGCGATGCGTGACTTGCGTTATTCAGTCGTCCTGATGGTTTTGGTGGCGTCGCAAGGGTTCATTTCGTCGACGTTGTTGGTTGCGGACGATTGGCAAGGCGTCGCCGCAAGAGACGAAATCAAACCGATTTTCCAAGCCCTTCACGGTAGCGGCGACGACGGATTGGAGCTGACCATCTCCGCCGATCATCGAGAGGGGTTGAACGGACATTGGCAGAAGAGTTTTTCCGTTCACGGTGGACAGCACTATCGGTTTTCTGTGCTTCGCAAAACGGACGGAATGGATTACCCGCGGCGTTCGGCGGTCGCGCGGATCCTGTGGCGTAATCAAGACGGACACAAGGTCACGCACGCAGAACCGGCGATCGACTCGTTCCGTCGCGGGATTCGTCCGCAATCCGAGCCGGAGTTTCCGGCACCGGTCGATTCGGATGAAGGGAACGTTGATGGGTGGCAAGAAATCACCGGCGTCTACCTGGCACCACCAGACGCAACAACGGCGATCGTTGAATTGCATTTTCGATGGGGACCACCAAAGTCTTCGGTCCATTGGAAACAGGTTCGTATCGAAGAATGTGCGGCACCGGAACCAAATCTCGTACGTCTTGCCACGATCCACTATCAACCACGCGACGGCGAAACTTCGATGGACAAGTGCGTACAATTTGCACCGCTGATCGCTCAAGCGGCGGATCAGAAAGCTGACTTGGTGGTGCTGCCGGAAACATTGACTTATTACGGGACCAAGGGAACCTACGCCGACGCAGCTGAAACGATTCCGGGGGCTTCGACGGAGTACTTTGGGAAGCTTGCCAAGCAACACGATTTGTACATTGTCGCCGGACTGATCGAACGCGCCGGCCACCTTATCTATAACGTCGCGGTTTTGATCGGTCCGGACGGCAGCCTGGTCGGCAAGTATCGCAAGGTCTGTTTGCCACGAGGCGAAATCGAGGGAGGAATCATGCCGGGCAACGAATACCCTGTCTTCGAAACAAGATTCGGTAAGGTCGGGATGATGGTGTGTTACGACGGCTTCTTTCCAGAGGTCGCCCGAGAACTGTCCAACAACGGCGCCGATGTGATCGCTTGGCCGGTATGGGGTTGCAATCCGTTGCTTGCCCAGGCCCGTGCGTGCGAAAACCATGTCTATGTCGTCAGCAGCACCTACACAAAGTCAACGGACAATTGGATCCGGTCGGCGGTCTACGGACTGGACGGAACTGCACTGGCGGCTGCCGATGAATTCGGCACGGTGGCGATTGCCGAAGTCGATTTGAATCAGCCACATCACTGGCACAGTCTAGGAGATTTCAAAGCCCAGCTTCCGGCGCACCGCCCCATTCCGACTGCTCGTTGATGCCAGACGAGTCCGACAGGTTGCGGAGTGTCGTGTCACGACCATCTCACACGCGAGATGATCGCGTCGCCCTTGGCGAGAAACCGCGGGCACCGCATTCCAGTGTTTGCCGCGTCGGTCGCGGACACCGCCCACACGAACCCGAACTCGCAACTCAAGTCGGTTTGTCCAACTTCGCGGCGTT
>JAGQPO010000525.1 GCA_020426665.1 Planctomycetales bacterium | reverse complement strand
GGACCAGACTTCTGGTGGGACTGGCATGCCAACCTAGACGGCAAGATCGCAGCGACAGGTCAGCGGATCATCTTCACCGGAATGGCGAACATGGTTGGCATTTTCGACGTAGACGGCGACGGAGATCTGGACGGAGTTGCGGAAGAGCCAATGACCGGTGCCAACTTCTGGACGGAAAACGATGGCGTCGGGAACTTCGCAAACGGAGCACAACTTTGCGAATGTGGTCCCAGGCCGATTGGGGGTGGAGACCTAAATGGCGATGGAATACCGGATCTGCTACTCGATGGTTTTCGCGACGGTGTTCCTCGTTGGATCGATGGCGTGACGCGGGAGGAACACGACAACATTGCGTCAACGCAGCGGCTACAGCCGGGTGACGCAAACCGCGATTTTCGGTTCGATGCCGCTGATCTGGTCTTGGCGGCACAGGGAGGCAAGTTTGGAGTCGATGTGGACGCGACCTGGCGCGAGGGAGATTGGGACGGCGCGCCCGGGGAAGCCCCGGCTTCGCCGCCGATTGGCGATCGCCGCTTCAATCAACAAGATCTTGATGAGGCCTTTGCCACGGGGTTGTACGAGCGTGGGCTGTATTTGCCGAGCGACCGTGCGCCCATCGACGGCCGGCACGCCCTGGAATTGGAATGGGGCCGGCACGACTATCGGCTCATTTACGAGCAGTCAAGCGGCAAGGTCTCCGTCAGGACCGACGCCGCACCGATGACCTCACTGCACCTGACTTCAGAGTCAGGACTGTTTCTCCCCATCGACTCCTTTAACGGCCCGTTTGACATCGCAAACGACGTGTCACTCTTTCAATTCGCTCCAACGAGTGAGGTCATGCTGGAACTGGGCGCGATTCTCCCGGCCAATTTGCCGTGGCAAACCGTTTTGGATGATTTGAAGATCAGCGGCTCGCGCGTGGGCGGCGGAAGCCTCGGTTCCGTGGGCTTCGACTGCGTCGGATGTGCGGTTGACATTGATGAGTTGCAAGCGGCCGTGCTGGAAGACTCGGACGATCTGCGATTCGATCTCGACGGCAATCAGCAGATCGACTTCGGTGATGTTCGTCGGCTCGTCAACGAACTATTGCAATCGAAATTCGGTGATGCGAATCGCGACGGCGTATTCGGTTCACTTGATCTCGTTACTGTTTTTCAGGCCGGCGGCTATCAAGACGACATCGCCGGCAATGCCACCTGGTCGACCGGGGATTGGAATGGCGATGCTGACTTCACCAGTGAGGATCTAGTACTCGCCATGCAGGTTGGTGCTTATGAAGGACATTCGCCCCAGCCATTTGCCGCGGTACACAGATTGACTCTGCTGGAGCCCCACGACCATGTTCGCGCTATCCAAGCAGTCGACGTGGACAACGACGGTGACTTGGATGTCGTTATCGGCCGCTACAGTTCGCAGGACATCGGTGGCGGCAGCCGAATTGACTGGTTCGAAAACGCTGACGGTGAGTTGTTTCGGAGGCACCCAATCGAGAACAATTTGGCGCGCGTATCGTCCATCGATTCAGCCGACATTGACGGTGACGGGGATCTGGATCTCGTGGCATCGTCGATCGACGATGATACGATCACATGGTTTGAGAATACAGATGGGCAAGGTAGTTTTGGCCCTCAGCGTACGATCTGGCAAGGTGCTGATTTTGCACTGTCCGTCGACACAGGGGACATCGACCAGGACGGCGATCAGGACGTCTTGTCGAGCTCCCTTTTTAATCACGAGATCGTGTGGTACGAAAACCTTGATAGCCAAGGAGCATTCGACACGCCCCGCATTGTTAGACGTGGGCAGCGGGGCGACTACGAGGCAATGGTGCGAACGGGCGACATCGACGGTGATGGGGACCTCGATGTGGTATCCGCCAATGGCACTAGCGTCAGTTGGAGTGAAAACGATGGCAATGGTCAATTCCTCGAGCATGAGATTGGTCTTGTAGGTGACTCGCCGCTTGTTCGACGACACATTCTCTCCGTGGCTGTTGCCGATGCCGATGGCGATGGCGACTTGGATGTATTCGCAGGTGACGCCGGTGCCGGACGTGTTTCGTGGTACGAGAACACCAACGGTCAAGGTACTTTTGGCAACGAGATCGTGATCAGCAATAGTGCTCTCGACGTCAGAACCGTATCGACAGCAGATCTGGACAACGATGATGATCTCGAGACGCTGGTGGGAACATACTATGGGCAACTCGAATGGTTCGAAGGCTTGCCGGACGAACCGCGATTCGGCCCTGCTCACGCGATCGCAGCGAACACATCGTTCGGCGTCTTCGCGGTCGTCGACTTCGATCAAGACGGCGATGCCGACGTGATTTCAACGGGAAGCAACAGTTTGCTTTGGTACGAGAACCAAACGATTACCTAGCTCCAACGCACCGTCGTCTCAGGCAACGGCTTGGAATGACGGTTGCACGTCCGGACTCGTTCGTCAGACGGGTCGACGACGGTGGCATTGGGTATTCGCGGTTTGGTGGAAATTCGGCCGCCCTGCCGATGAGTAAGGCTTGAAAACACGACTCGGCGAGGAGCCAAACTGACGAATTGAGAAGCTCATTTCGCGTGCCAGAGTAGGAAGCGCCAATTTGAAGGGCGCCGTCGGACACTATGTCCATCCTAAGTTGTAAAATGTTTGTGAGATAGTTCCGCGTTAGTTCCGTGGCAGCAGCTACGACTTGGTCGGCTACAGGCGTAGGTGAGCGAAATCACGTTTGTTGGGGGGAACGAGGCGTCGAGAGGATCGGCGACGCAGCGCTTTCCAATCACTATCACTTTGACGATTACTTGCGAAGGGGCGTGTTTCTGCTTGTTCGCTGCTGTGTGGTCAGAGTCCAACGGAGGCCTACGTCAGTTGGTGCCGGTCACCCAAGTGAATGACGCGCCTCCCAACCCAACTCTCGGGGTTCACCGAGCGGATCGAACGACACCCCCGACGCTGACCAACCAGCACCCTCGCCGTAGCCGACCACATCGATCAT
>JAGQPO010000524.1 GCA_020426665.1 Planctomycetales bacterium | reverse complement strand
AGTCCGTCGACAAGTGTCGATTTCGACGGACTGGAAGTCCGTCGTACAAGTTACGGTTAACCCTAATATCTAATCTGGACAAATCACTAACGCAGCACCGGCAACTCGCTCTTGGTTTGCTGTTTGTCCGGATCGACGTACTTCGCCGCATCAAAGTGACGCGTGTACGTGCCGAAATCGTTGAATGCATACTTTTTGGCCCAACGATAAACGAAACTCCGTTCCGGAATCTCGTCGCCGGGTTGGTACTGACTGCGTCGCGGTGAAACGTTGTTCAATTCTTGGATCACCGCGCCCCGGACCGTCGTATCGCGGGCGCCGTGTTTCTGGGCCAGTTGGACCAACAGATCAGGACGTTCCATGATCACGCATCCGCGAGTGTGTTGGGCGGTCAGTGAACGAAAGTCTTTCAAGAACTCCGAATCGTTGAATGTTTCCGCCAGCGGGCGATCGTCGTGAATCGACTCGGTTGCCAGTTGAATCACCGGGCACGGTTCGATATCGCCCCAAGGTCCGACATGATGCGTAAACCCGGTGGCTGCCGGGCACAACGCGTTGCCGGCGTCATCATGATACGCGTCGATCACAATGATCGGTTTGGTTGCGCGTGTATCAACGACAAATTGACGAACACGCCGCTGTTGACTGCTATCAAGTGCGAGTTGGGCATTGGATTCTGGACCGACCGGGCGATAAATGTGAAACCAACAATACATCACTCCCATCTCGATCAATCGATCGACCCACGCGTCATTGACCAGATCATCGATGTTCGATTTGCAAACACTGGTGCAAACACCGACCAACAGATTATGGCGCAGCGCCGCTTTCAAACCTTCCATCGTTTGATTCAGCACACCGGCACGCCCACGACGCTGGTCACTAATAATCTCCGAACCTTCGACGCTGATCAGTGGGGTCACGTTGCCCAGACGTTTTAGTTCGGCCGCTACTTCGTCGGTAATAAAGTGTCCGTTGGTGAAGACCTGAAAATAGACGTCGCGATTTTGTTCAAAGATTTTCAGCAAATCCTTGTGCATGAACGGCTCGCCTCCCAGGATGCCAAAGAAGCTGTTGCCCATCGCCTTGGCCTGACGAATCGTCTCGTTGGCCGCATCCAATTCGATCCGATGCTGCTTGGCCGCGACATCCACCCAGCAACCCTGACAGCGCAGGTTGCAGCTATTGATGACCGACATGTACAGAAACGGAGGGAAAAACTCACCGCGTTTCAATCGGCGTTTGTGTTTATGAACACTCCACAGTCCCTTCACGCCCAGCGTCCACACCGCCTTGGCAAGCAACCGCTTGTTGGTCTCGAACAGAAATCGCGATGCCAAACGAAAATACATGAATGAAAGATCCGGAACTTGGAACTTGGAACTTGGAACTTGGAACTTGGAACTTGGAACTTGGAACCATTATGACCGCCCCACCACCCCCGTGCACAACAATTCCCTCTTTGCGAAGTCGTGCCACACCTGATCCAGCGTTTTTCCGTCCGTTTCCAGTGACACCAGATCGTCGATTCGGGTGGATCCAGCCGTGATTGTGCCGATTTCTGATCCCGCGCCCAGCAAGGCATCGGCGCCGGCAACCGTGGCCATTTTCAAAATGGCGTATGGATCCAGATCGGTGCGGTGATTCAGCAGAAATTGCACTTCTTTCCACAGATTCAAATCCGGGTTGCTGGCGCGCGAATCGGTACCCAAAACGACCCGAATTCCGGCCTCCAATAAGGATTGAACCGGGTGGTCGGGGTATCCAAAAAAATGGTGCGTGCGCGGGCAGTAAACGACGCTGATTCGGCGATGCCGGGCGATCCGATCAATTTCTTCGGTCCGCAAATCATTTCCATGCACCAACAGGACTCTTGGTGCCGCCGCCAGAGTATCGATCAGGTCCAGCAGGGGATGTCCGCCCGGCCAGGGAAAGATCCCGTCGCGCCACAGACCACCGGCACGCAACGATTCCGCGAATGCTCCGCGACCATTTTCCAGCAGCATTCGCTCCGCGCCAGATTCCGCCACATGCATCGAAAGCGTCGCGCCGGATCGATTGGCAAGCTGGACACAACGCCGGATCAAATCGGGTGGGGTCGAATAAGGTGCATGCGGACTGATGCCGAATTGAACATGCTCATTGCCCTGCAACGACGCGTGATGGGCTTCCGCTGCCGCCATTCGTTCGGCGGACCGCTCGGCCGACAAACCCAAGACCTCGGCAAACGAGACGACACGTGTGAGATGTTGAATTGGATAAACCGAGGGAGTCGTCGCGATATCGCCGACCAGGGCGACGCCACAAGCGGATGATTCGGCACGCCCTTTTTCCACGTTCTCCCGTCGTTGTTGTTCCGTCGCCTTGCCCCGCTGACGGATCACCTGTCCAATCCAATCGGCGAGCGAGATTCCAGGGTGACCGATTGGCTGATCACAATCAGAAAACTCCAGATGAGTGTGCGAGTTGACCAGACGCGGCAACAATGCCACGTCGCCCAGATCGACGGCCGCCGCGAAATCAACACCGTCATCCTTGACCGAACCGACCTGAACGATCTGCCGCCCGGCGGCACGCAGGTACCCGTGCTTGATTGGCGGTCGACACATCGGAAAGATCCATCGGGCCAAGTAAATCTTTTCACGGCGCGATCGTGTCACGATTCGATTTTTCATTGGGGAACGACATGTTTCAAATGCCCATTATTGCAGACCGTTTAACCGAATCATTCTACGATCGACCAACCGCAATGGTAGCGCGCGATCTGATCGGAAAAGCGCTACTTCACTACGTTGATCATTGTTGGGTCGGCGGTTGGATCGTCGAAACAGAAGCCTATCTTGATCGACGCGATCCGGCTAGCCATTCCGCACGCGGTCAAACCCCAGGCAACGCATCGATGTTTGCCAAGCCCGGTACGCTGTACGTTTATCCGATCCACGCAAAATACTGCATGAACGCGGTCACCGAGCCAATCGGCCGAGGCGCCGCAGTGCTGATTCGAGCAATCGATCCGGTCTGGGGCATCGACTCCATGCAGCGTGAACGCGGGCACCAAGATTTGCGTCGACTGACACGAGGACCGTCGATGCTCTGCCAATCGCTGCGCATTGGTCGCAGCGATGACAATCGATGCCTGGTCGCAGACCCAAGTTTGGGAATCTTCAGCGACCAGACTGCGACAACCCGACGCGTCGCCGTTACGAAACGAATCGGGATCACCAAAGCGGTCCACCGAAACCTAAGATTCATCGACGTCGATTCAAACTTCCTAAGCCGCCCAACAGCGAAGAGCACGTCGCGTTAAACCAAAACGAAGAAAGTGTCCCGGAATTACATCCGCAATGAACGGGCCCAAGGAGTCGCGACCCGAATACGTAAGTTTTAAAGTTGCGCACGTTTCACAACCTGAAGTGTGAGTTTCGAAGTTGCGATTTTCAGCCCGAAGGGCGATACAAGAACTGCCGTCGGCGTAAGCCTCATCTATCTACATGGATTTG
>JAGQPO010000018.1:20150-26040 GCA_020426665.1 Planctomycetales bacterium | reverse complement strand
ACTATTGCCCGTTGGTGTTCATGGAGGAATCGTCGCGCAATCGCACTCCGGACAAGTTGCCCGCCAAAGAGCGAGAAACGCTTGTCGCGATCTGTGATGCACATTTACAAACGGTGATTCGAACACTGGATCCTGACCATCTGGTCGGGGTCGGAGTCTACGCGGAATCATGTCTGAAGCGTGCCGTTCAAATCGAAGGGGCCCGGGCAAAGGTCTCACGCATCTTGCACCCCAGCCCCGCATCGCCGTCGGCCAACAAGGACTGGGGTGGCAAGGTCACCAGGCAATTGCAAAAGGCAAAGATCTGGTGAATCAGTCGAACATCGTTTCCAATTCTTCGATGTAGTCCAGCGCTTCCTCGGGTTCTTCGACTTGCGCGCCCGGCACGCGGCCTTGTCGGTCACATTCGGAAAGTGTGACTAAATCATCGCACCATGGATGCGCTGTCAACCTTCGTCGTCGCCGCGCACCAATGGTCCGGTCATACAGCGCGTGGCCTTCCATGTGATGCGCGATCAACCAGCCCGTTCTTTCGGTGATATAGCCGTCCAGGGCTTCCAACCCCGCGGCGACATGGTCATGGGGATCGATCGCTTTTCCGACGTCGTGCAACAGCGCCGCCAACAAGAATTCTTCGTCATACGGCATCGCCTCTTTGGCCAACGCATACACCTGCATGCTGTGAAACAACGCGTCGCCTTCGGGATGGTACAGCGGATTTTGCTTGACACTTTCCAGCGGCAACAACAGCGACAGAAACACGTTGATTCGATCCGGTGCGGTGTCGATCGCGTCCATTCGGCGTGCCATGTCCTGGGTCGTCAAACCGTGTTGACCGGCAAGAAGTTTTTCCACTTCGCCGATCGTCGCGCGTTCGATGAGTTTCCCGGTGATGCTGCTGCGAAACCGGTGGCCCAACAACGACGGGGCATAAACGGTCAATTCGATCGGGAATTCATCCTGCAAATGAATGTGGGTGAATTCTCGCGTTTCGCCGTCTTTGACCAATCGCTTCCGCTCGATTTCATAGGCTCCCCCCAAGTCCTCGATCGACGTCGCGACGTGCTGGGCGCTGCCCGCAAAAACATGCAAATCGATGTCCGAACCGTCCCGGATATGACCGGTCAACACGCTGCCGATCAGCTTCGGGTGATAGGGCGTTAAATGCCGCATCCACCACAGTGCCCTCAATCGCATCTCCATCAGATGTTGGGAATGCACATGGGGGCCTTCTAACATTCGGGCAAGCATCAACACTTGATCACGAATTTCGGCGTTGGAGGGCAAATCGGCTGGCCGAATCCAACCGCGGCCGAGCTGTCGGGCCGCTTTCCACTTCGCTTGGTAGTACTCCGATACCTCTCGGGTGTACATCAAACGAGCCGCCAAGTAAGCCACTTGCTGGCGGAACTTCGTCGAACGCATTTTGGGGGTTCGTCGTCGCGAACCGTTCTACGTGACAGAAAACAAAACTTGAATTGCCTAGTCCTACCTCGCGTTTGAATTTTAGGGTTGAGTGTAACATGTACTGGCGGACTTCCAGTCCGCCAGAAACCGACGTTGGCCGACGGACTGGAAGTCCGTCGTACCCTAAAACCAAGACTTGACAAAGCATTAGATTAGCCAATTCTGCCTCTCGTGTCACGATCGACTGAACCTGGCAGGGGTGTTTGGTTACATTACTGCCAAATCACCCTCTTCCATCCTCGTGACAAATCCTGACGAGCTGACCGACGTGAGCCAAACCTCTGACGATTCGACCGATTCGGTCGCCGATGCCCTTCGAAAAGACCACCGAATTGCCGAAGCGAAACGACTGGTTGCCGACGCGATCAAAGAATACGGCGGTCGACTCTCGGTGCGTCCGCCGGTCGAATCGCTTCGTGACAGTTTTGCCGACCTGATCGATCGCTTGACGGCCGTTCGCGGCGGCCCGCCGATCTGGCCCTACCTGTCGTCGGGCCTTGGTCACGGACCCTACGTCGAACTGGCCGACGGCAGCGTCAAGCTTGACTTCATCTGCGGCATCGGCGTTCACGGGGCCGGACACAGTGATCCAGGGATGGTGGCCGCAGCGATCGATGCGGCGATCGAGGACACGGTGATGCAAGGCAACTTGCAACAAAACCCGTCCAGCGTTTTGATGATGGAAAAACTGGTTGCCCTGGCAGAATCATCCGGCGCGTCGTTGCCACACTGCTTGCTGTCGACCAGCGGTGCGATGGCAAACGAAAATGCGCTCAAGATTGCGATGCACCACAACACACCGGCCAATCGCGTCATCGCGTTCGAGAATGCGTTTGCCGGTCGGACTTTGGCAACTGCGTCGTTGACGGATCGACCGAACTATCGAATGGGATTGCCGTTGACGGTAGCGGTCGACTACCTGCCGTTTCGCGACCCCGACGACCCGAAACGCAGCACGCAACTCGCGGTTGACGAATTGCATCGGCTGCTCGAACGACACCCCGGTCGATACGCGGCGTTCTGGGCCGAGCCGATCGCCGGCGAAGGCGGATACTTTCCGGGCAGCGGTGAATTTTTTACCGCGCTATGCGAGCCACTTAAAAAGGCGGGCGTACCGATCATTTTTGACGAAGTACAAACGTTTTCACGAACCAGCCGGCCGTTCGCGTTCCAACATTACGGATTGGATCAATTTGTCGATATCGTCACCGTGGGAAAAATCACCCAGGTCTGCGCTACGCTGTACAGCAGCCCGATGAAACCCGGCGGACCGATCCTCAGCCAGACCTTTACTGGTTCAACCGCCTCGATCGCAACCGGACTGGAAATGCTCGATCGCCTGGAATGCAACGGATGTTTCGGCGACTCAGGCACCAATATGCAACTGGCATCTTATTTTCAAGCAGGCCTCGGTCGGCTCGCCGAGAAACACCCGGATTTGGTCAGCGGACCATTCGGTGAAGGAATGATGGTCGCATTCACACCCGGCGATGGCAGTTTTGAATTTGCCAAAAAATTGATGATGCAAATGTTCGACGTCGGATTGCTGGGTTTCGTTTGTGGTGGCGGTCCGACGCGAATCCGCTTTTTGCCGCCGCCCGTGATTACCACGAAAGAGCACATCGATCACGCCATTGACCTGCTGGGCCAGGCAATAGCCGCCCTGCGGTAGCAATGGGGGCGAAAAATGGTCGGTCAAAAGTTGAAATCAGGTGTCCCTTTCATTACTGACACCAACCATTACCCCCAAAATCCCCGTCGGAAACCACATCCCCTGCTGAACTGATAAACACCGATTTACCAAGCCGACAATCTGCTAAACTTTCGAAATCTATTCTTCTCCATTTAGGGCGGTACGACTCTTTGAACGGCAAAGGGAAATCGGGGCCGATAACGGTCGACGATCTGCAGGACCTTTACAGTGAATTGCGCGGCAGTCGATCGGCGCCGGCGATTATGGACGCGCGTGCGTTGTTTCTTGAGCGTCAATGGTCCGAGTCGCACACGAAATTGACCGAAGCGTACGAAAAGTACAGCGAAAGCCGACAGCGCATCCTTCGTCAGGACCCCGAAAAGCAGGTCGATGCGAAAGCGACCGATCGCGACCGCCAGATCCGTCGCTTGCAACGCAAACAGGAAAAAGCGAAGGAGATAATTGAGAAATTTGAGGAATATCTGCCACAGCTAGAGAGACTCGCCGAAAAGGAGAAGGCCAAAGATCAGACGAAGGAGAGGACCGAAGATCTTCCGCCGCCCCAAGTCGAATCGTCTGCCGGCCCAGAGAGTGCCGGCCCAGAGAGTGCCAGCCCAGAGAGTGCCAGCCCAGTTGATACCGTTGCCGCTACAAAGCAGTCGTTCGATTCGGACTACGTGAACCAGTTTTCCGAGTTGATCGGCGATCGACAGCTGGACTTTGTCAGCCAGCGATTTGATTTCCGTCCGTTAAGCGAACCGGACGATGTCGTTGTCGATGCCGTGTATCTGCTTCGCAGAGGAGACCGTTGTTTATTGATTCACGCCGGTCCGTCGGCTGAAGACAACGGCAAACTGCATTGTGTCGACATCCACAAGGCCAAGAACAATGTCACGTTATCGCGTCGGGCGATGGTCAAATTAAGCCAGAAGCGAAAACTTGTGCTGCTGGTAGCTAAGTCGGGCTAGTGGTGCAACTCGATTAAATATTAGGGTTAGCCGCGACTTGTCGACGGACTGGAAGTCCGTCGTACCCTAAAATTCAATCGGTCATCGGCGAGCGTTCGTAGATGACATCATCGGAGACGCGTGGGTCGCCGGTGTCTTTTAATTCGGCCATCAATCGCTGGTGCAATTTTTCGCGCGGCCCGTCGAATTTGGAGTCCGTCGCCAGGTTGACCATGCAATGTGGATCTGCATGGATGTCGTACAATTCGTACATCGGTCGTCTGCCGACGGCATAGTCGAAGGACGCCGGGTCTTGTTCTCGGTGCATGACGACCCAAGCCTTTGTGGGGCTGGCATCCATGTCGCCAAACGCACTGACCGTGTCTTCACGCAATGACTCCAACGACGGCATGGGCCCGTCGGCGCGACCCATCCCAGGCCCATCACCCATCGGCCAACGATCGGGTTGGAAATTGATGATGTAAAGGTATTGATCGGTACGGATCGCGCGCTGCGGATAGGGTTTGTTTTCGGCGCGTGCCTTGGCGACGTGACGTTCGCGACCGGTGAACACGGCGTCGCGCGTCGGATCGACTTGTCCGTCACGATCGCTATGCAAGATCGGCAACAGCGATTTTGCGTTCATCACCGCCGGGATCTCCGCACCGGCGGCTTCCAAAAACGTCGGCGCCAAGTCGGGCAACGAGACAAAGTCATCGACGACACGTCCGGGCGTTTTGATTCCGCCGGGCCAACGAATTGCCAGCGGAACACTAGTGCCAAGATCGTAGAGGTTGCATTTGCCGCGTGTCACACCTGGAATCCCATGGTCACCGCTGACAACCAAAATGGTATTGTCCAGCTGTCCGATACGGCGCAGCTCTTCGACGATCACACCCAGGGCGGCATCAAACGCTTGTGCTTCGCCCAGGTAATCCGCAAAGTCCTCGCGCACGACTTCGACGTCCGGCAAATAGGGCGGCAACTTTCCTTTCAGCCCGTCCGGGTCGATTCCCCACAGCGTTTTGCCGCTGCCGGCGATCCATTTGCGGTGACAATTGGTCGGTCCGAACCAATAACAAAACGGTTCATCGCCGTCGACCGATTTGTCACCGTCGGCGTCCAAGAATGATCGCATATTGTTCCGGACTTCATCCAACAACTCCGCTTTTCCAGCTTCATGATCGGTAGCTTTCATTGCATTCTGGGAAAACCCGTTGAATTTGCGACCATGACCGTTGAACGACGTTCGTTTACCACCGTGCGGAGCGTCCGCCGGCGTACCGGGCGACCAGACTTTGTAGGTGTGTCCGATTCGGTAACCTGATTTTTCCAAAATCAATGGGTAGGCAGGATTCGTGAAATCCCAAATCGCACCTTGCAAGATCGATCCGCGGCCACATCGCCAAAAATGCTGACCGGACAACAAAGAGCTGCGACAGGGCGTACACGATGGTGCACTGACAAAGGCGCGCGTGAACAACACGCCGTCGGCGGCAATGGAATCAAAGTTCGGAGTCGACACCACATCACTGGGGCCACCGGGTTCCAGCTTTGCATAGGCACTGGCATATTTTCCCCAGTCGTCGGCGAACGCCATGACGATGTTTGGACGTTCAGCAGCCGACGACCACTGGGCAGCAAGACAAGCAAAAACGAGACACAAGGCTGATAAAGACCGCCGAACCATATTGTGAACCCATGAAACGAAAACGAAGTTGGTCGCACCGGCTAATATAACAGCTTGTTTCGTCGACTTTTGATTTTGGGGTAGCGGAACTCG
>JAGQPO010000018.1:0-20106 GCA_020426665.1 Planctomycetales bacterium | reverse complement strand
AAAGTCTTGACGACTTCCGCTACGTTCCCAGCCCTAAAACTTAGTCTGGAAGAAGCACAAGCGATTCCCCCATACAACGCGAATCATCAATGCCTTGGCCGACGACCAATGGACTTCGAAATCTTGACGGTGCTGAAGCGGATTTGGTCCGTGGCGCGGTCGGGATGATGGTTGATACACATGTGTCGGAGATTCGTGACGGGGCCGAAACTTGGCTATACGGCGTGTCCTGGTTTGACCAGTGGGATGCTGGCCAGCGATTGTGGTTGCTCCAACGCGTCTGCTCGGCTTTCTTGGGGGATGAAACGATTGAGCCCTCGGCCGCCATTTTTGACGCAACGGTGGATGCGATTTTCTGCGAGATTATCGATTTAGTGCGAATCGAGATCCAGCAGGGCACCGCTAGTCAGGATGAACGACGTACATGTCGTCAAAGTTCATGGCGACAGAGCGTGATCGAGGCGTATCGGTGCCAGAACGACCGCCCCCCGGAGATCGATGCGTTAAGTGTCGATTTACCGGGCTGGAATGCCGCAGTCTCGGTGATCGCGGATTCGATCCTGGGGGTCAGACTCTATCAGCGCGCCGAACCGTTCCGTGACGGCGATTATCAGCAGATGGAAAGATTCTTGCGGGACCGTGGGTTACCCGAGGACTACTTGACCGCGATTCCGCCACTGCGGTCCGCTGGCCAAATCCAACAGTCCATCGATCAAATCCAGCGATTCGTTTTTGATGAATAACATCACTCGCATTTCCTGTGCAGCCACAGCATGATGAACCCGCCGATGATCGTGCTGATTGACTCCCCGGCCGTCCACCAGACCGGCAGACCGGATTGAAAATCAATCAGCGCCTGCATCAAACCAAACGCGACCACCCCGATTGCGAGGTGACCGACAAGATCGCGAAAGCGATTGATCTGGTAGGAGACCACAATCAATCCGATTCCCACGAATCCGTACAGCAGCGACAGGTGCCGTGCAAGGTAGAACGCCAGCGGTGTTTCGGGAAACGGCTGCAAATGCAATTCATCGGTGATTTTGACGATCCACGATTCCGGCATGACCGCGGCGACAAACGCAAGTTGCGACACAATGCCGACAAGGCGAAGGAACCAGACCAGCCACCAGGCGGGATGTTTCGAAGGGAGATTCACGAAAGAATTCTTATCGAGAAAGGGGGCGATTCGAGCAGGCGACAATAGTCTAACGCCATCTTGAATTGGAATCCGATCCGACGGAGATTCCGAAGAATCTAATTGGACATAGCCCTACGCATCCAAGGCATGGTCAGCCATACTTGCGGGTATGACGAAGCATGTAAACGTTGTGACTCCCGAATTGCTGGCCCCGGCGGGTGACTGGGACTGCGCGCGGGCGGCAATCGAAAATGGTGCCGACGCCATCTATTTCGGCTTGGACTGTGGATTCAATGCCAGGTATCGGGCAAAGAATTTTCATCTGGACGATTTGCCGGAGTTGATGAAGTTGTTGCGCAGCCGCGGTGTGCGGGGTTACACGACGATAAACACGCTGGCGTTTCCGTCCGAGTTACCTCGGCTGGTCGCGGTGATCGGTCGGATCGCCGAAAGCGGTGTCGACGCAGTGCTGGTGCAAGACTTTGGCGTCGCGCGACTGGTTCGCCAGATCTGCGGCGAGTTGGAAATTCACGCCAGCACCCAAATGAGTTTGACAAGTGCGGAAACGATCGCGGTGGCGGCAGACTTGGGAATCTCCCGAGTGGTACTGGCCCGTGAATTGTCCGTCGCCGAGATACAAAAGATCTCAGCCGCGACCGAAATGCCGCTGGAAGTTTTCATCCATGGCGCACTCTGTGTCGCGTATTCCGGCCAATGTCTAACCAGCGAATCACTGGGCGGCAGAAGTGCCAACCGCGGGCAATGCGCTCAGGCCTGTCGACTACCGTACGAATTGATTTGCGATGGCAAAGACGTTGATCTTGGCGACGTTCGATATCTCCTAAGCCCTCAAGATTTGGCCGGATATGATTCGATTGTCGCATTGATGGCGGCGGGTGTTGCCTCGCTGAAGATCGAAGGTCGGTTAAAGACGCCGGAGTACGTTGCAAATCTGACGGGCCACTATCGACGGGCAATTGACCAGGCGGCACGCGAGGGACGCGTGACCGTTAGTCATCAAGCCAAGCAAGAAATGGAACTGTCGTTTTCACGCGGTTTCACGCCGGGATGGCTGGAAGGGAACGATCACAAACGGTTGGTCCCGGGACGCCACAGCGCCAAACGTGGAATCATGCTGGGAACCGTTTTGCAGATCGATGGCGATCGGATTCGGATTCAATTGGAAGTCGACGTTGCGCTGGGCGATGGGATGGGGATCGAATCGATGGTAACCGGCGGCAGCGACCAAGCCATGCAAGGTGGCCGCGTTTATTCGTTGCACACCACTGCCGGCGAGAAACAAAAATCCATGCGTGCCGGCCAGGTTGCGTGGATCGGTTTCGGCCGCAACGAAATTGATTGGGCACAGATTACTTCCGGTGCGGCGGTGTTCAAAAACGACGACCCTAAACTAAATCGCAGACTACGCCAATCGTATGACGTGGCCGATCCGGTCGCGCGTCGCGATGTTGATTTCACCGTCATCGCTGTCGTCGGCAAACCTCTTGAACTGACCGCATCCTTGGTCGGTTCGTCAGGAATTTCCGAAACGGCCTGTTCGGATCATCCGCTGGAAATGGCGAACAAACATCCCGCGACGGAATCGATGCTGGCCGAAAAACTAATGCGGCTCGGCGCGACGGCACTCAGGATGAGACGCATCGATGCGACGATCGATGGCGGACCGATGGTTCCAGCCAGTGTGATCAATGATCTGCGGCGGCGCGTGATCGAACGACTTTGCGAACGAATCGAACAGCCAGTGAACCGATCGATCAACGTCTCGGCAGGTCTCGAACTGTTGGCGCCGATACAGTCGCCCGGCCAGCCGGCGTCGACGCCAAAGCTATCGCTGCTGTGTCGGACGCTCGACCAGGTTACCGCCGCCGTGGAAGTCGCTGCCGATTTGATCTATGTCGACTTCCACGACGTGCGACAATACGGCCGAGCAGCCGAACTCGTCAAACCGCAAACAATCCCGTTTGGGATTGCGTCGGTCCGGATGCAAAAGCCAGGTGAAATGGGATTGCTGCGTGTGTTGAAGCGTCACGAACCCGATTTTATCCTCGCCCGGAATCTTGCCGCGTTGGAGTTTTTTCGTGAGTCGCCGATCGAGACGATTGCCGATTTTTCCTTGAACGTCGCCAACCATCGATCGGCCGAGTGGGTGCGCTGGCACGGCGCTCGACGTGTGACCGCGTCGTATGACTTGAATTGTGATCAGCTGCAGGATTTGATCGGATCGGTTCCTGCCGAATGGATGGAAGTCGTGTTGCATCAACACATCCCGATGTTCCACATGGAGCACTGTGTGTTCTGTTCGGTATTGTCGCCCGGAACAAACAAGACGAATTGTGGTCGACCCTGTGACGACCATATCGTCCAATTGCGAGATCGCGTTGGAGCGGAGCACCCGTTACAGGCTGACGTGGCTTGTCGAAACACGTTGTACAACGCGACGCCGCAAAGCGGGGCTGAAACAGCCGGCAAATTGTTGGATGCCGGTGTTCGTTGGTTCCGTTTGGAGATGTTGACCGAATCAGCGGACCAGGTCCATGAAACAGTGACACTCTATCGTGACCTCCTGAGTGGCCGCCGCACCGCCGAACAGGTTTGGAAGACGCTGGGTGCTGCGAACCGGGTTGGCGTGACACGAGGAACACTCGAGTCCAAACGCAATCCGTTGGCGGTGCTCTAAGCCCGGCGTTGTTGAGTTCTTTCAGGAACGTGGTATCGAAATCACAACACACGGTCAGTTTGGTGGCCGATGCGAAAGCGTATGAAATTGAAAAAGCTCAAGAAAACTGGGGTCAATACCTTGCGCAAAACGGCCCTGACGGATTGACGCGACGGGCGTGGTGGGCGATCGTTTGTAGAAGTAGAATTGCTCTCGATCGACAGATCCGCAGCCCACCCATGCACTCTCCCTTCACCAAGATTCGTCGCGGCGCAACGGCGCTCGGTTTGATCGTCTTGTTGGCAATCGTCGGGTTTCACAACATCGCGGGTTACGGATGGGTTGAGGCGGTTTGGATGGTGGTGATCACAATCTCCACCGTAGGCTATGGCGAACACAGTGCTCATGACGGGACGACACAGCTGCTTTCAATTGCGGTCATTCTGTTGGGCACCACGGCAGCGGCATACACCTTTACCGGAATGATCCAATTGACCCTTCAAGGTGAATTTGATCGCGCGTTTGGACGTCGACGAATGGAAAAAGAACTCTCCAAGTTAAAGAAACACACCATCATCTGTGGTTTTGGCAAGAGCGGTCCCGTGTTGGCCAAAGACTTGCAACGGCGCCGTTCGAAATTCGTGATCCTGGAAATCGATCCGGTCAATTTCCAACACGCGATTGATCTGGGCTACCTGGCGATCAACGCCGACGCGACCGACGAAGAGGCGTTGAAGCAGGCGAACATTTGTTACGCCAGCGCGATCGTCGTGGCATTGCCTACGGATGCCCAAAACGTATTCATCACTCTATCGGCGAGGAACCTGTGTCCGTCGATCCGTATCGTCGCCCAGGCCGACCAGGAAAGCAGTTCGCGCAAACTGCGCCAAGCCGGTGCCAACGAAGTCGTGATGGGGCACCAAATGGTGGCCGAATACATGTCCCGGCTGGTGACTCGGCCGACCGCTGCGAGATTCTTTTCGTCGCTGACAGAACCCGAATTCAAAGATTTGATGTTGGACGAATTCGCCATTCTCAATGGAAGCGCGATTGAGAATCAATCGATCGCGGGGCTAGGCATCCGTGACAAACACGAATTGCTGGTTGTCGCGATCAAAGGACATGACGAGAGACTAGATTTCAACCCACGCGGGGATCGCGTCTTGAAAGTGGGGGAAACGATCCTGGTGATGGGAAAACAGGAAGACGTCAGTGCGTTCCAAAAGAGTTACTCACTGGTCGAAAGCGACGCCCAGTTCTAACCTGAATGCGAAGCCGTCGAGTTTGAATTCCCACGGGTCGGCGGACGTCGTACCTGTCTTTCGCGCAGTCCCGTCCTTCGGTTGACAATGATTGGTAGCTTGTTTTGTCCCGTCTGCGGGGCCGTCAAAACAGCCCGCGCAAGGACACGTCAAAGTGAAATTCTGGGTCGTCGTCCCAATGTTCATCGCCTGAGGCAGCGAATACCGCATCGACACGGCGTTGCCGAGTCTGTTCCGTAACAACACGCTCCGCCTCCATAAATAACTGCTGCCGTGCGAGGAAGTTGATCACATGGAGCGCGTCGAGCGGTGAGACCAGGGAATCGTTGTTGACATCGAAGGGATTGATCGGATTGCTGGCTACTCCGTCCGCCAAGCCGACTCCGATAAGGATGTCAATCAATCCGTCGCGTTGTGTGTTGCGATCGGCCGCTCCTCCCTCGCCAAAGATGGTTGCGATAACGTCCAAATGAACGCTCGAATCAACACCTTCGACAACGACCGATTTGCTCACGTCTCCAAGTGAAAATGCGAATGACGCTTCGTGGGCCGCATCACAGTCGGCGCCGGAGCCGGGAAGCTGGAAATGGACGGGAAACGGCGTCCGCGTTGTCAGACCATGGGATATCCAAACAGGGCAACAGCGAGCAGCACTGAAAGGGCACACAAGCGGTATCGGCGATTTGGATTTTTCGTCCGACGGAGAAACACTTGTTTCGGCCGGACTCGATCGTACCGTTCGAATCTGGCGTGCCCCCAGAGAATAAGGGAGGATGACGCCCTTCCCAAACACCAGTTCGACGGGTCGGAAATCTCGAACTTGATCGAACGTATCCGCCGGTGAAGCGTTCCTTAATTGCTGATTCGAGATTCCGTTGGATCGTCCAAGATTCGGGATTGTCCGTTTGTGGGACCGCGAAGAAACTTGGGAGTACGAACGTTCACAACCGGAAGTCGCGATCAGTTAAGAACGCCAAATTATTCTGATTTTGCTGACGTGTCAGGCCACGGATTTCCACTCTAACGCTAAGTGGGCATCGCTAATCTTTTGAGGTTTCCTCGCTGAAAGAGTGGTCAAATGAATCGTAATTGGTCAGTGATCTGCATTTTAATGCTGCTAATTCTGGTAGTCGGACTGCCTATTTCTCGGTCAGAGGATCGACGATCGCGAACCAATCCAAGAACGCCGGAAGATCGCAGCGGCAGAGAATCCGCTCAGAAAAAGCGCGAACGAGATCGCGAGGAGAAGAAAAAGAAAAAGGAAAAGGACGAAGATGAAGAAGATGATGAGAATCATGGTGGCGGCGAAACTGGTGGAGGCGGCGGGAATACGTCGGGATCCTACGTTGTCCTGGGATTCAACGACCTCGGCATGCATTGCATGAATCAAGACTTCTCACGGCTTTGCATTCTTCCTCCCTTCAACAACTTGCATGCACAAGTGATTCGTCGCGGAAAGGAACCAGACATTGTCCGATCCGGAGTCGATGTGGCCTATAAAATTCCGACGAACACGTTTTCCGTTGGCAAGACGAATTTTTGGGACTGGGATCAAAAGCTGTTCAACGTGGATTTACCACCCAACGTCGGGCTGATCGGCAACTCTCTACAGGGCAACATGGTTGCAACGGGCCAAAACGACTGGCATGCAACCGGTATCCCGGTGACTCCGATCGATGACAACGGCCAGTTGAACGCGTATCCGATTGCGGAAATCCAAGTTTCTTCGCAAGGTACACCGCTAGCTTCGACCCACGCCGTCGTCCCCGTGTCTTGGGAGATCAGCTGCAATCTCTGTCACCCCAATGTGCCCGCGGGAACGCCGGTGACGGCCGAGGAGATCGAATTCGATATTCTCGCCGACCACGACCGCATGCATCAAACGAAACTGGAGAATGAAGCGAGAACCGGCAACCCGGTGCTTTGCGCCAGGTGTCATGCGGACCCCGCGCTGGGATCGAGCGGAGCGCAAGGTATCAGCGCGTTTTCTCACGCCATGCACCGTTCCCACGCCCCGCGTGTCGCCCCGTTGACGTCCGCGGGCAGGAACGCCTGCTATGCATGTCACCCTGGATTTCAAACCAATTGCCAGCGTGACGTGCACTTCGCCAAAGGCATCTACTGCACGCAGTGCCACGGTGATATGAACGCGGTTGCAAATCCCGCGCGGACACCCTGGGTGTCTCAACCGACCTGTGCGGGCTGCCACCAACAACGTCAACGAGAGTTTGACTTCGAAGAACCAGGAAAGCTATTCAAGGACTCGCACGGACACGGCAACGTGCATTGCGCGGCATGCCACGGCAGCCCCCACGCGATCGGTCCAGCGGTCACCGCGCAAGACAACTTGCAAGCGATCGAGCACCAAGGCTTTGCCGGCCCAATTTCGAAATGCACGGTCTGCCACACTTCGACGCCGGGTGAGAAGTTCGAACACAAACGCGACTGACCAGTCCGAGGTACCGAGGCCGTTATTTCAGACGGCCGCCCAGATCGCGTAGCTGATTGTATTTTTCGTTGGCGGGTTGGTTGCGAGCCCGCCGCTCCTGGAGCGATGACACGTCGTGATCCAGCTTACGGTACAGCGCGTGTTCAACTCGCTTGACAAGCATGCCCGGTTGCAGCGGTTTGATCAACACTTCGTCGGCACCCAATTCGATCGCTCGGCGATGTGTTTCTTCTGAATCGCTGGCCGTCACCACGATCACCGGAACCTGTTTCAGGATGGCATCGGACCTCGCGATCTGAATCAGGTAGTTCCCGCTGACGTCGGGCATCGAGATGTCCAACAAGATCAAGTCCGGATTTTCTTGCTTCATTCGCCCGACGGCGTCGATCGAATCACTGATGCCGACGACGTTCCAAAACCCGGCAACATTCAGGTGTGCCGTGATCACATCAATGATGATCTGTTCATCATCGATTACCAAGATTTTGCTGTTTATCAGATGTGGTCGGCTTTCAAACATTGATTCGGCCCCGTCGGCGTGCGGCCCCGTTTATTGTTTCCCAGCCGTTTCCAATTGTCGGCACCGCTGGATGGTCGGAAAGCATCGTCTTAGTTCAACGGCACTTCTCATCAGCAAAAGTTAGCTCATTGACAGGCACAATCGCTTCGCGATGCCTGAGGGAGTTCCCTATGGTGCGTCCTTTGTTCACGTACCGACGCCCGATGTCCCGAAAGAAGCCAATGCCCCAGCGAGACTCCGAATAGATTGACGTTGAACAATGGCGGAACCCAAAGCGATGGAACGGATTCGTTTTTCCGCGAGCTCTGCAGCGCTCGCATGCCTTTTGGTCGCCTCAGCCGTTTGTGCCGATGGCACGATTCGGGATGGGGTGGGCGCACGAAGCATAGGACGTGGCGGCACCAACATCGCGATGTCGGACAATGCTCACGTGATGCTTGACAATCCGGCCGGATTGGTTCGTCACAGTGCCGACGATTTGCTGGAAATCGGAGGTCACCTGCTGTTTACTGACTTGCAGTACAGTGACGACGACAACGCGATTGTCGGCGACATTGACAACCCCTTTCCGATTGGCGAATTCGCGTTCGCCAAGAAACTTGACGACAGTATTTCTGTCGGCCTTGGCGTGTTCTCGCACGCCGGGTTTTCGGCCAGATACATGATGAACGGCCCGACACCGTTTACCGGTCCCCAACATTACAAATCGATCGGAGCACTCGCCCGCGTGTTGCCAACCCTGTCGGTCAAACTGACGGACCGATTGGCGGCCGGAGGCACGATTGGCGCGGCCATCAACCATATCGAGCTGGAAGGTCCCTACACCCTGCAAGGTCCGAGTGCGTTTGCCGGAACGCCGACGCGAATGGATTTGCAAGGAACTGGTATCGGGCTCAGCTGGTCCATCGGTTTGCAATACGAGCTGAGCGATCAAACGACCGTTGGGATAAGCTATCAGCACCAAACACAAATGGAACTTGACGGAACCACCGTTGTTGAAATACCGGGGTTAGGGGCATCGGTCTATGATTCGCAATTGGATGTCAAATGGCCGCGTTCGTTGGGTGTGGGAATCGCCCATCAAGTGAACCCCTGTCGAAGGTTCAGCTTTGATGCGATTTGGTATGACTGGTCAAGTGCATACGATCAGTTTGATTTAACTTTGACGGATCCGTTATCTGCTGTTTTCCAATTCGTCGCCCCGACATTGAACGAAGCGTTCCCTTTGCAATGGCGAGATACCGTTTCGCTGCGGTTCGGTGTGGAACAACAATTAAGCTGGGGACACGTATTCCGAGCCGGATATGCCTACCACCGAAATCCGATTCCCAATGCGACGGTCACGCCCTACATTCAAACAATCATCGAGAATGCGGTTTCATTTGGTTATGGATGGACCTATCGCGGCGTCGAAATGGACGCGGCTTACCAGTGGTCATTTGGACCGAATCAATCGGTCGGAACCAGCGGTTTCATCGGTGGCGACTTTGACAACAGTTGGAATTCAGCGACGGCACACTTGGTTTCGCTAAGTTTCCGCCGGGCCAGAAACCGCTAGGTGAAAGCTACAAAAGGGGGCTGTGCGGATGAAGCATCTTAATAGTCGTTGATTGCTCCGCAATTAAAACGTTAGATCGCGGGTCGATCAACGACGATGGCTTGCACGTTCGACAGGTTGCCGCCGCCGGACTGTTTCGGCAATTCGTCTCCACACTCGTCGAACAGCATGTTGACGTACGATTCGATTTCATCCAATTGTCGCGTTAAGCGTTCATTGTCTGACTGCTGCGCAGCCTGCTCACATGATTTTGCCATTTCGGTCAATTGGTTCAGGCCGACCGTGCCACCGGACCCTTTGATCCAGTGGATTTTACGGGCGACCTCTTCGTAATCACGACATTCGAAAGCATTCTTGATTGCCGGCATTTGGAAATGAACTTTGGCAACCAGGTCGATTGCGAATTGGCGTAACCAATCATTGGGCAACTTAGGCCTATTCGAAACTTCGGCGATTGGCTGGGGGTTGACCGGGATGACAACCGCAGGTTCCGGTGACGGGGCTGCTTGCTGCGCCGTCGCCGGCCGCGCCGCATCCGATGGCGAATCCGATGGCGAATCCGACCACGTACGAATCATTTCCAACAAGGCGTCCAAGTCAATCGGTTTGGACAGGTAGTCGCAACAGCCGGCCTGGCGGCATTTATTGTCGTCGCCTACCATCGAATTGGCCGTCATGGCAACAATCGGCGTTTCCAGTCCGGCGTCTCGTAATTGCCGAGTCGCGGAATAACCATCCAGAACCGGCATCTGCATGTCCATCAGGATCACGTCGAAGTCGTGGTTCTTGGGTTTGCCGTCGGCATCCACGAGAAGATCGATCACTTGTTGGCCGTCGGCGACGGCTTCGACTTCGGCACCCGAATTGGTTAGCAGCCGCGAGATCAGATCACGGTTGGTTTCCGCATCGTCGACGATCAGAACGCATGCGCCCGTAAGATCGACCCGCTTCCATTGGGAATGATCGTGCCCCGACGCCAACTCAATGACCTCTGACGGGCTGAGCAGCCGGTCGCCGGGCCGCGTATCCGCGGCGATCCGAACGGTGAACGTGCTTCCAACGCCGGGTACGCTTTGGACATCCAATCCCCCGCCCAACGATTCGGCAAGCCGTTTGCTGATCGATAGCCCCAACCCTGTGCCACCGTACTTGCGTGTCGTCGAAGTGTCCGCTTGGGAAAACGGATCAAAAATGCGATCAAGTTGTTCGGCACTCATTCCGATGCCGGTGTCACAGACCGCCACAGCGATCTCGTCGGGAAGCCCGGAATCCGGATTCGTACGGGCCGTCAGACGGACGGTGATTCCGCCGCGTTCGGTGAACTTAAGCGCATTGCCGATCAGATTGGTTACGATTTGCCGAAGCCTTGTGGGATCGCTGGTGATTGTTTCCGGAATGTCCGTATCGGAATCGATCCGAAGCGAGATGTTTTTCTGTACCGCTTTTCCCTGTAACGATGTGATGACATCCCCGATGACTTTTGCCGGCACACAACTGATGTGTTCTACTTCGATCTTGTCGGCTTCGATCTTTGACAGGTCCAGGATGTCATTCAACAGATGCAGCAAGTGGCTGCCGTTTCCATGAATGGTTTCCAAATGTCTTCGCTGTTCGGCGGGATCCGAAACGATCCCGCGGAGCATCAATTCGGTGTACCCCAGGACGGCGGTAATGGGCGTGCGAATCTCGTGACTCATTCTTGCCAGGAAGTCGCTTTTCGCGCGGTTGGCCTGTTCCGCGACTTCTTTCGCATCTCGCAAGTGGACTTGAGTTGCACGCAACCGGTCGGCGGTCTGTTCGATTTCCTGGTTTCTTTGCTGCAGCGTCTCGGTACGTTCGGTAACCTTTCGTTCGAGTGTTTGGTTCAGTTCTTCAAGCTGCGAGAACCCGTCTGCCTTTTCAAACGCGGCACCCGCGGCGGATGACAGGTAATTTGCGATTCGTAATTCGTCATCGCCGAACATTCCCATCATGTAGGAATTGGCAACGTACAAGAACGAATGTATCTGTCCGTGGACCATCACCGGACAACACAAAAACGTTCCATAATTGTGATGTTGGTCCCCACTTGCCGACCGACCGTCGGCCGGCGAAATCTTTTCGTGCTCGCAAACGATTGCCGACTTAGTTTCGGCGGACTGTTCGACAATGCCTGGATCAAAAGCAGCGTTAGGTGGGATCGTGGTGGCCGGCGAATGCTCCGTTGCCCGCTGCACCAGCAGTACCCGGTCGCCGCGTAACAGTCGTGATGCCGCCGAGATAATCTCTTTGCGAATGACTTCAATATTCGTTCCAACGACGATTCGTCTGCCCGCGTCGAGCAGCGAATCAAAACGATCGACCAGGGACAGCGAACCTCCTTCATCGATCGCCCCGACGGACGTTTTCAATTGCTGCAATTCTTCGGAGGCTTCACGGACCAGAGACTCATCAACCGCCCATCCGGTCTCATCGGCCAGTCCGGCGTGTAACAATGTCGTATAGATTTGCTCCAATCGCGCGCCTTGCGCGTTGGCAACGCGGAGCGAGCGTTCGAGGTAACGTTCGGCCCGTCGCGTATGACCTTTCATCGCACACACGGCGGCGTATTCTCGCAGTGCGTGTGGCAATTCATTGGTGAACCGATTTGCCAAGCGAAGTGATTTCTTGCAGACCGACTCCAGTTCACGCAGCATCCGCCGCCCGACGGCTGCGGTCTTTGCCGGTTCGGTTTCCATTTGTCGCCGGAGTGCCGTCGCGCGCCAGGCATAACAGGGACTCGTATAGGCGTTGTTTACCGAAGCCGCCTCGGCGATAGCGACCGCCTCGGTAAACGCCGAGGCGGCCTCGGCGTAGCGGTGTTGATAATAGAGATAAACTCCGTGGGCGAGTTTGACTTCGCAGATTCGCTGGGCATCATCGACGTTGCGTTTCAATTCGATCTGCAGCACATCCAACGGAATATTTCCCAGAGCTGCCCGGGCCCAGACCTCGACAATGTTTCCGGTTCCCTGGAAGTCACCACGGCGAACGGCAGAGCGATAATTGATTCGCGTTTGATCCAACGCTTCACGCAGATTCCCCTGTCGATACAGCGAAGCGGCGTATTGATAACGGGCGATATGAACCTCCCAGTAGTCGCCGGTGCGTTCCAAAATTGAAATCGCCTGGCTGGCTTCGCTGATACAGTCTTCGTAGTTACTGAACGAATAGTGCAGGATACTGATGAAGTTTCGAGATTGACCTTGCCCCCAAACGTCGTGCAGTTGTTTGCGAATGGCCAAGGACCGCATTGCATAGTCGATACCACGCCGGTACCACCCCAACAGCGTCATCGCCGGGGCATGTTCGCTGTACGCATGGGCTAGCGCCGCGGTGGGCCGATAACACTCGCCACGATTCATTCCGCGCAGGTGCGCCCACAAGGTGTAGTATTTGTCGCGTGTGTACCAGTATCCGCGCGCGATATTGCTGTACAGTCGCAATCGCAACTGCTCGATCGAATCGGGGGACTTCTTTCGTCGGCGGACGATAAAGGGGAAGATCGTATGAACCGCTTGGACCGCGATTTCAAAAAACAGATTCGCGAACAATTGCAACCGGTTTCGGCAGACGGGTTGCCCGAGACGTGTCAAAGCAGATTCGTAACAATCAACGGCTTGAACTTTGTCACCTCTCTTGAATGCGAGTTCGCCTTGGCGAGTCGCAATCACGGCGTCATCCATCCCGGACGTCGCACTTTTGGATGATGCTGCAAGCCACTGTTCCGCCTCGTTGTATTCGCCGAGCAACATCAACACCTCGCTCATCATCGATTCGACTTGGTGTCGAGTCGCAGCGTCAGTGACGTGGAACGCCCTGGCGGCGATTTCCAGTTGACGCCTTGCGCTGCCGAGCGAAAATTCCTCGCGCGCTTTGCTTGCGGCCATCAACGCATAGGGCAGTGCCTCGCGGTGCATGCCGGCGGCGTCAAAGTGATAGGCAAGGTCGTAGGCGCGGTCGGGGCGGGTCTTGGCGAAATATTCGCCGATTCGCCCATGCATTGCACGTTTGACTTCGGGAGAAAGATGCTCCAGAACCGCCTCGCGAATCTTGTCATGCGCGAACGCGTAACTGCCGTCGGGCTTGCTCCAAAGCATCCGGTGGTGCCGAATGTCGGCGAGCAATTCGAAGCTCTGGGACAGTTCGATTTGGGAAAGTTCCACGACGGCGTCGAGAGTAAACTCACTGCCGATAACAGCGGCGGCGTCCAGGAAATGGCGAGCTTTGGGCGGCAGGTTATCCAGACGACTTGCCAAAACTTCACCCGCTCCCGCTGCGGTTTGGAAGTTCGCCAGTTTATTTCGGTCCAACACCCAGCGATCTTTTTCGGACACCAATACCGATGATTCGACCATGCCGCGCAACACGGCGGCGGCCATAAACGGGCTGCCTTCGGCATACTTTTGGATCACCTCGACGGCTTCACCCGGGAGCGCTCCGGCCATCGATTCACAAAGCCGAAGAACGCTTTCATCGTCGAGCGGTCCGAGAACCAAATGGTCGTTAAGTTGTGCTGTTTCACGGACCCGTGCCGCCTGGCCCTCATTGGATCGCGTCGAAAGCAGCAAGAATTGGTGAGCCGCGTTGGAACGCGCGACATGACGGAGAATTCGGATCGATTGATCGTCCATCCACTGGCAATTGTCCAACGAGATCATCACGGGACATTCATCCGTGCCGAGCCGTGTCATCAATGCCGCGAAAGCCGCAACGACCCGCCCTTGACCGAATTCGTCCGGCCCCGCCAGTCGACCGCCTGACCAGCCGAATACGCCGGCAAGCGCCGGCATAGCGGTGATGACTTCTTCGCGATAATCCGACATGGCACGACCGAGTCGCTCGCATGATTCGGGATTCGCGTTACAAAAGCTCGCGATCTGAGCGACAACCTGGATCCATGGCGCGTTCGGCTCGGTCGTCGCCTGCTCGATCGAATCACCGTGCAACACCAAACAACCATGTCGTGTTGCCAACCGCGTGATCTCTTGAACCAGCCGCGATTTACCCATCCCCGAAGGACACGAAATCAAAACCTGGCGCCAACTGCCCGCCAACGCATCGGACAAATTGTCGTTCAAGGTTTGTAGGTGTGATTCGCGTCCCACAAAGGCCGGATCAACCAAGTCCGATCGAAAGTCACTGCGTCCGATGACGACGGGAGATTCCGAGTCGCCGTTTTCAATCATCCGCAAGATCGCGGTCGCGTCGCCCAACGCTGCATTTGCCGATTGGTATCGTTCTCGCGGTTCCTTCTGGGTCAAACGTTCAATCATCGACACCAATTGCGGCGGAGTGTCGCCCGGAAAGCGATCCGCATCCATGTCCAATGTCGAATGCTGCAACAGGATCTCGCCGACCGTATCGGCATCACACATCGGACGGCCGGTGAGCGCCGAGTACAGGATCAATCCGAGCGAATACAGATCCGACGCGGGACCAATATCGTGGCGAATGATGCCCGCCAGTTCAGGCGAAGCATAACGCACGGTTTCGACACCAATCACGCCGTCGGCGGCGGCCAGATTCGCGAGCCACACAGAACCGTAGCCGCATAAAATGGCTTCGCCCGACGGGCTAAGAACGATATGTGACGGTCGCCAATCACGGTGAACACAACCCTGGCCGTGGATTTCAACCAACGCCTGCAAAAGGTCGCATGCCAACCGCAACGTGGATTTGGGCGACAACGATGATTGTGAAATCATCCGACCCAGGCTGATTCCGTCGCGATACTGGTAGACCAGACGCAGACGGTGTTCATCCATGTCGTGCGAAATCATCGTGTTGTAGGTCGCACAATCTATTCCGCTCAGCAGCCGAGATTCGTTCTGAAACCGAATCCGAAGCCCTTCCTTGAAAACATTCGTGGGCAAATCTCGGATCACCAGGCGGTCTGAGGTTTGCAAGTCCCTGACCAACCAACAGTCCACCCCGGGCATATCCGGCAACTCGCGCAGAGTTCGGTAGCGTTCGGGATTGGATGAACTGGGGTACATTCGGATTGACCAAGGTGGATCTTGTGGCACTATTTCCTATCTAACAGTAGGTCTGCACTGGTTTACCGAACCCGCATCTTTAGCAAGGGTTTGCCCTCACATTGCTTCGGCAAGATCATCAAACCCCAAAAGTCGATTGCACAAACCTCCACAATGGCTACGTTGATCAGATTCACACACCAAATGGGGGCAACAATGGCTGTGATTAAATCTGATGATCGAAACAGTTGGGAAATCGACTACGCACAGAGAGTCAATCCCGAACTGATGACTCGGTTACTGCATCAGGCGGTACCGGTACTGAAATGGACGAACTGGCGGATCACGCGAGTCGGTCCCGGCATGTGCGAGTCCACTCTTCCGCTGGCCGTCGAAACGACAAACCAGCATGGCACACACCAGGCGGCTTTGATTTCTTTGTCGGCCGATTACACGGGCGGAATGGCGCTAACGACATTGTTAACGGGCACGCCGTTGACGGGAATCCATCGCGGCAGTCCCGATGAATCGGCGTCACTGTGGTTGGTCGGGATGGATGTCAAATACGAGAACCCGAGCACCAGTCACTTGCGCGGGGTCAGCCGTGTTGATCCGAAAACGGCGCAGCGGATACGGACTCGATACTTTGCCGGCCAGGTCGTCCTGGCAACGATCAGCGTCGAATTCTGGTCCGAAAGTGGCGAACGAGTCGCGGTTGCCGTTATGCGGTATTTCGCCCAAGCAACCAAACGATTATTGGAACATCGTGTGGGCGGTGACCTTTCGCCGATGACCAAGTTGAATTTGAAAACTTCCGCCCGCATCATCGCCGGATTGCGGTCGATGACGGATCATTCGACATCGACGACCATCACAACTTCGGATGGAAAGCGGTTGCGATTGGATCAGTCACATGACAAAGTCGCTGCGGGCACTCATGGACTATTACAGGCCCAACGATTGCAAAAGGTATTGCCGCAGCTTGCCGCGATGGTGGGTGCAAGGACGCGGCATTGCGACCAATTTCTCAAGTCGATAGGCGGGATCGAGCAGCTCGTGTTACTCGGTGCCGGGCTGGACATGCGACCGCTTCGATGCGTCGACCAGCTTCTGGGGTCGACGGTCTTTGAACTTGATTTGCCCGTCATGCTGGCCGAACGACAACACGTCATCGATCTTCTGGAGGCGGAATGCGGTGGCGCCCTGCGGGCGCCGGAACGTTACCAGATCGCCGTCGATTTCTTACAGGACGACGTAGGGCAACGACTCCGCGACCACTTTGCGTTTTCCGACACCGCGGTCACGTTGGTCATCTATGAAGGCTGTTCGATGTACTTTGACGAAGATCAAAACCGTCGATTGTTGACATCGATTAGACAGCGGTTGAAACACCCGGCCAGCCGTCTTTGGATGGACTGCGTCACGCCCGCGGTGATCAGCGAAGGCACATCGGATCCGAACATTCATGAATTCGTCAATCAAATGGAGTTGATCGGCGAAAAATTTGTGTACGGCCCGGCGGACCCGGAAGCGTTCTTGCGCAGTTGCGGATTCGTTTGCGCAAGTAACGTGTCGGCGCAAGAATTCCTGGGCAGCATCGATCCCACACTGGGCGAATACCGGTTTGTGGTCGGCGGCCGCGATGTCGTCGAACTGGGGGAACGATGACGCGGTCTACGTGTGTTCAACTCAGGACGCGGACGACGATTTTCGTTCCCTGCTTGGCAATCACTTTGACGCCCTGACCGCTTTCGACAAAGTCGCCTTCGGTGACAACGTCGACCGTGTAATCATCGACAGCCATCTTGCCGCCCGGCCGTAACGGACCGGCGGCAGTTCCGGTATCTCCAACGGAAACACGTTGCCAGCCGGGCAACAACGCGGCCGCATCGGCATGTGCGGTTTCATCCATTGCTGCTTCTGCGCCGACGACGGCAACCTGAGGTTTCAACGTCAACCGGCCGAGCCCCGGAATGTCACCGATGTAGTTGGACATGATCAACATTGCGATGATGAACCCGGCGAACGCACCGAGAACGGTCATCACATCCCAACCCAATCCCGCCAGTTCTTCGGCGCTGCCGGGGACCATGAAACGCCGCGACGCCATGACGAGCGAACCGAGCATCAAACCCAAGCCGCCGACGCCCGCGACGCCAAACCCTGGAATGACAAAAATCTCCAACCCGATAAAGATGATCCCCAACACGAACAAGGTGACTTCTAACCAACCCGCCGTGCCACCCAGAAATCGACTCCAAAAGAAAAGTCCAAAGCACAGCAACGAAACCAGACCACCGACACCAATGCCGGGCGCCCCCAGTTCAATCACCAATGCAACCATGCCGATGGCCAGTAACAAGAACGTAACGAAACCCGAGTTCAGGATCAGGATCGCCGTGTCGGTTCCGGTCCGTTCCATGACATGGATCGGCGTTTTAACGTTTAGCACCTCGGCCAGTTCTGTCTCGTTTTCTACCGTCTGATTCGCCATCCCCAACTCGACGGCCCGAGATCCGTTGACGGTAAAGAACATCTCTTTGCCGGCCTCACGAATCGGTTTTCCTTTCTCCCAATCATCCGTGTTTTCCATGGACTCCCATTCCTTGTCACTGATGTAACGCACGGTCCCATCGGTTTTGTTGACGGCACGAAAGACCACCATGTCTTTGTCGGCCATCTTCTCGGCAAGTGCGAGCGGACGCCCGGTGGCCTCAGCCGCGCCGCGAATTTTTTCAGCGAGCGCACTTCGAATTTTGGCTTCGGCGTATCGCCACGCCCCATCGTCCCCCATCACGATTGCACCGGCGTCGCCCATTCGAGCGCCGGGCAACATGATGATCTTGTCACACGCCAACGAGATCAGTGCGGCGCCGCTGATGGCGTCTTTTTTAATGAACGCGACGGTCTCGACGTCTTTGGCATCGGCGATCATGTCCATCAATTCAAACGTGACGTCAACCCGTCCACCGGGGCTGTGGATATCCAAAATAATGACGTCGACACCTGAATCGACAGCCTCGGCAAATTTCCTTGACAGCAGAGCGCCACTGAGCAGGTTGATGTCTTCGTGCAGTGGAATGATGACCGCCGATCGCTTGACCGTTTTCGCAGCCTCCGTCTTTGTTTGGTCCGGAATTTCTTGAGCGACGATCGGTGCCGTCGCCCGAACCGGGCATAGCCCCGCGACGATCAAGACCAGAAGGATCCAAGGTCGGCGTATCGGTGATGTTCTCTGTAACATTTGCTTTTATGCCGTTCAGTGGCTGGCAGTGTCAGGCTGCTGTTGTCAGTTTCAGTCTGGGGGCAGTCCGTAGCGGATCTGGCGAAACGTTGTCGGCCGGTGTGTATTGTAGGCCTAATTCAGTCGCCGGAGAGGCGGTTTCCGTTGGGACAACTTCCGCCCCAGTTTCACACGATGCTGTCACCGACCGATTCGTCGCCCATGGCTTGTTGAACATCCGCGTCTTCGCTGTGCAAATCGCCTTCTCCGGTCGTGTGGTGGCTTTCGGACACCTTGTCGTCCGGGACCACCTCGGACGTCCGCGGATCGTCGGCCGACAAGATTTGGATGGGGACACTGGCAGGAAAGACCAGTTCGCGGGCTTCGTCCGGCAGAGAGATGTTGGCGTCCATCAAAGACTGTTTGGTTCGGCGAATCAAGGCACTTCCGACCCGCAGCCCAGAATGCTCCCGCTGGTTAAACCAATACAGGCAATTCAGGTTGACCGTGCTGCTGCCCAGCGACTCGACGACAACCGCGGGCGCCGGTTCGTTTTCGACCGCCGGATGATCGCGCAGCACTTGCATGATCAATTCCTGCGCGTCGCTCGCGGAGTCGTGGTACCCGATTCCGATCTTAAAATTCTGGCGTCGCAGCGGCGTTGCGGTGTAATTGGTGATCTTGCCCTTGTAGATCGTCGAATTGGGTATCTGAACCTGGCTGCCGTCAAAGGTTGCCAAGACCGTCGCTCGCGTTGTGACTTTGCGAACATAGCCGGTGGTTCCATCGACCTCGATCAAATCGCCGACACCGAACGGCGAGTGGACGCTGAGCAACAAGCTGGACAAGAAGTTTTCGGCGATGTCGCGAAATGCGAAACCGAGCGCCAACCCGACCAGACCGGTTCCCCCCAACAACGTACTAGCCAGTTCCGTCAAATTCGAAATCCGCAGCGCGACAAACAACCCAACAAGAAAGACGATTGCCCAGACGACACTGGCAACGACCTGACGCAACAGTTTGCTGTCTTGGTCGGCGTAGACTCTTGCCGCGATACGACCGGCCAGATTGGCGATGAAGTAGCCGATCAAGACAACGATCAGCGCGACCAGAAACAACGGAAGCTTGGACAAGAACCCTTGCAACATCGACCGCAACGAATCCGTTGCCGGTTGCCAATCAAACAGCGGCCGTTTTCGAAGTGTGATGTGATTGACCACGGCGACGACATCACTGGTTCGCATCGCCGTTTTTTCGGCCCACTGTTTCTGGGTTTCCGT
>JAGQPO010000523.1 GCA_020426665.1 Planctomycetales bacterium | reverse complement strand
CGCTCTCTCTCACTGCGAAGAAGTTATATGACGTCAGAACGCCCCTCGACCGAACGCAAGGCTCTAGCGATCAATCTCGATGGTCGTCGCTACGGATCGTTTGCCGAAATTGGTGCCGGACAAGAAGTCGTGCGCTGGTTCTTTCGCGTGGGCGGCGCCGCTGGAACCATTGCCAAGAGCATGTCCGCCTATGACATGTCCGTTAGCGATGCAATCTACGGCCATTGCGAACGCTACGTCTGTCGGCAACGCCTGGAGGACATGCTCGATCACGAGCACTCGCTAAATTTGGAACGTCTGCGAGAGAGTCGCGGAGATACCACCGCCTTCTTCTCCTTTGCCGACACGGTCTCGGCACGCAATTATCACGGCACCAACGACTGCCACGGGTGGATGGGCATTCGCTTCCAGGCGCATCCACGCGATCAAGACAGTCAAATTATCTTGCACGTGCGGATGCTGGATACCGAAAACGCGTTGCAGCAGGAGGCGCTGGGAATTGTGGGGGTCAATCTGTTGTACGGTGCCTTCAATCAATATCACGAACCCGACCGCTTGATCGAATCGCTGTTGGATAATCTGACGACCCGTCGTATCGAAATCGATATGATCGAGTTCTCGGGGATTGCCTTTCGCCATGTAGACAATCGGGTAATGAGCCTGCGGTTGGTTCAATTGGGGCTGACCAATGCGGCGATGTTTTCGGCGACCGGAGAAGTACTGCAACCGTCGGAAGTATTGTACAAGAAGCCGATTTTGGTGGAGCGCGGAAGCTTCCGCCCGCTAACGCATGTCAATATTGATATGCTTCGCACAGCCCAGGAGAAATTCCAAAGCGAGCCCGACGTGGACGCCGACGAGGTGGTCTCTCTGGCGGAGATCACCATGCACAATTTACAGGCCAACGGTGATATCGACCTCCGCGACTTCTTGGCGCGTGTCGACATGTTGGCAGCGTGCGGGATGACAGTACTGATCTCCGATTACTTTGAATACTATCGTCTGGCGGCGTACTTGTACGGTTACACCAAGGAGCCGATTGCAATCACGATGGGCGCCGCAAGCATGAAAGACTTGTTCGACGAAAAGTACTACACCGCATTGCAGGGAGGGATTCTCGAGTCGTTCGGGAGGTTGTTCAAAAACAACCTCAAAATATTCTGCTACCCGATGGAAAATCGCGAAACCGGTGAGTTGATCACCAGCGATAACTTCAAGACCAAACCTGAATTACAACAGTTATACGATTACCTGCGTGATCGCGGTGACATTATCAACTTGGACAACTTTGATTCGAGTTGTTTGAAGGTTTTCTCGCGCGACGTGCTGGAGCAAATCAAACAGGGCGACTCAAGCTGGGAGACAAAAGTCCCAGCCGCAGTCGCCCAAGTCATCAAGGCAAAAGCCTACTTCGGTTTGCCAACCTGATTTTCAAGCCGTCCAAGCTCACTCGGCGGCAGGTGTCTCGACGACATCTGGTTCGGCTTCGGCGCTGTCTTCTTTAACGGCTGCCGGAGGTGTTTCAATCGCTTTCTCTTGCTGACGACGCTCCTCTTCGCGTTCCTTCTTTTCCTGTGCGAGCGCTTGGTTTGCTTTCTCCAATTCCCCTTTCGCCTTGTCCAATTGCTGTTTGGCGTTGGCGTTTTGCTTCTTCAGCTTCTCGATTTGCTCCTTTGCTTTTGAATCGGCTTCCATCGCCAACTTGGCTGCCTCGGCCGATGCGGCACGAGTCTTTTCCAGTTCCGTCGTCGCCTTTTTCGCTCGATTGGTTTGCGCGGCAAGCTTCTTCGTTAATTCCTGTCCCTGTTCATTCAACTCCGCAATCCGAGAATTGGCTTCTTCGATCGCTTGATCCTTTGCGGCCAGTGCCGCATTCATTTCTTCGACTTGCTTGCGCAACGCAACCAATTCGGTCGTCAACAGGATGTTCAACTCACTGGGCTGGTCGGCCATCACGTCGACTTGTGATGCCGACACATTGCCACAGTTGGAGGCGGGAGCCACGCAAACGGGTTTGGTTTTGCAACGGATCAGACGTGCAAGCGGGCCCCCGCAATACCCCACTGTGTTACCGGATAAGACAATGGTGGCGAAGGTGATGGCTGCGGTGGTTGAAGTTTTCATCGTCGGGAAGTCGTCTGGAGGGATCATCGGTGGGAACAACCGGCGACGTCGGCGTGCCGGTGCCCACCTATCCTAATCACGATTTCCAGATGTAAAAACGAGAGCCGGGATTTCCGGCGAGATCAAGCGATCACGCCGCGACAAACTGCCCCGGGCTGGCTCCGGCGGCATCCGCCAGGACGCGTTAATGGGCACGAGACAGGCCTACCGGACAGCAGATAAGTCGCGAAAAAACGTGAGCATTCTGCCATCCGGCGACCTTGCCAAGTGCATCGGGGCGTTGATGTGCCGACCGAAGCGGCCGGAGTTTTCAACTCGTTCTATTTGATGAACAGCATTTCCTGGTACGTCGGAAGCGGCCAAATGTCGTCCGCGATGATCTCTTCCAACTTGTCGACGGTTTGTCGCAAGGTCAACATGGATGGAAGAATCACGTCGCAGCAATGTCGGCATTGTTCGTCAGGTGTGCCAGCAGAGTCATCGGCGATGGCATGTTCCAACGTGGCGATACCATCTTGCAGCGACTTGACAAGCGACGTCATGCAGTCCAACGTGTCGGTGTCAAACTCGTACCCGACGGCTTTCAGATTCGCACAGGTCGACGCCAATTCATTCTGGTATCGAATCGCGGCAGGGAAAATCATCGTCCGCGCAATGTTGAGCGCCAGATTTGCCTCGACTCCCACGGTCATGCAATACTGTTCCTGGTACGTTTCGAGCCGACTATGAAGTTCACGCTCGGAAAGCACGCCGTACTTGGAGAACATTTCCGCGGCGCTCTGGGAGACCAGCAATGGCAATGCGTCTGCGGTTGTCTTGAGGTTTAACAAACCTCGCTTCTCAGCCTCTTTGTGCCACTCTTCGGAATACCCGTCTCCGTTGAAGATGATTGGGGAACATTCGGTGATGATCTCGCATAGCAATGATTGGACGGCAGCGTTCAAACCCTCGGGGTCTTTCGCGAGTGCCTCCTCCAGTTTCGTCGCACAAAAATCCACAGACTCGGCAATGATTGTGTTCATCGCCACCAACGGACCGGAGATTGATTGATTCGCCCCGACGGCGCGGAATTCGAAGCGGTTGCCGGTAAACGCAAACGGGCTGGTACGATTACGATCGCCTGCGTCTTTGGGCAGGGGCGGCAAGACATCAACGCCGACTTCGAGTGTGCCCGACGGGAGAGAGCTACTGGCACCGCCGTTTTTGATTTGCTCGAAGACGTCCGTCAGTTGGTCGCCAAGGAAAATTGAAATGATCGCCGGCGGCGCTTCATTTGCACCCAGTCGATGATCATTGCCGGCGCTGGCGACGACGGCCCGCAGCAAACCCTGATGCTTATAGACGGCCCGAATCACGGCGGCACAAAACACGAGAAACTGGGCGTTGTCGTGGGGTGTCGCGCCGGGGTCCAACATGTTTCCTTGGGACGAACTGCCGAGCGACCAGTTAACGTGTTTGCCGGATCCGTTCACGCCGGCAAAGGGCTTTTCGTGCAACAGGCACGCCATCCCATATTTTTCCGCAGTCTTCTTTAGCGTCAGCATCATCTGTTGCTGGTGATCGGCCGCGACGTTGGCTGATTCAAACACCGGTGCAACCTCGAATTGCCCTGGTGCGACTTCGTTGTGACGTGTCTTGACCGGAATCCCCAATTTGAAAAGTTCGCGTTCGGCTTCGCACATGAATGCGAGAACGCGTTCCGGAATGGCGCCAAAGTAGTGATCGTCAAACTGTTGACCCTTGGGCGGCTTGGCACCAAATAGTGTTCTGCCAGCGTTCAGCAGGTCTGGTCGGGCGTAATAAAAATTGCGATCGACCAGGAAGTATTCTTGCTCGGGCCCAGCCGTCGATGCGACAAACGCGCCGTCTTCGTGCCCAAACACTTTTAACACACGCTGCGCCTGCTTGTTGAGCGCTTGCATTGATCGCAAGACCGGAGTTTTTTTGTCGAGCGCTTCTCCGGTCCACGAAACGAACGCCGTCGGAATACAGAGCGTTGTTCCGTTCGGGTTTTCCAGAATATAGGCCGGACTGGTGACGTCCCAAATCGTGTACCCGCGAGCCTGTGAGGTGACACGAATGCCGCCGCTGGGAAAACTCGATCCGTCGGGTTCGCCTTGAATGAGTTGTTTGCCGCTGAATTCCGACAACGTTCCGCCGTCGGATGTCGGCGAAAGAAAACTGTCGTGCTTTTCCGCCGTCATACCGGTCAGCGGATAGAAGATGTGTGCGTAGTGGGTCGCGCCTTTTTCCATCGCCCAATCTTTGATCGCCGACGCGACCACGTCCGCGATACCGGGATCCAGTTTCTCACCAGCATCAATCGTCCGCATCAGCGATTTGAAAACGGACTTCGGCAAACGGTCCTTCATGACCGTCTTGGTAAAGACGTTTGACGAATAGTATTCCTGGGCGGGAACGTCAACAAAGTTGATGGTTTGCGGGTTGGAAATACGGTTGGTCACGGCCGAAACCGCGATCCGGCGAGGTGTCGTTCCGCCGGACTGGCCTGACGAACTGGCGGCTCCGCCAAATGAAGGCGTGGTTTCCGAACGGTTTGCAAATGCTGTACTCATGAAAGGTCCCGGTCGACGGGCTCGTAAAGGGGGAAAAAATTGGGTGGGGAAGATGCGAACCGACTCTCACGAACCACGATCATGCGGGTTTCAAAATGTGGAAGGGACGCGCGCCGAACCCGGCATCACCAGCTATCGTCCGTGAGACATCAAAACGATCTTTGTCGAATTGATCGAAGGGAAGGACGCCAATCTTCTAGCGGCCTGCTGACAGGGGCTGCACGTCGCGTTCCGTGCTGACCAGGCTTTGGACTGTATTCAGATGGATTCTTCGTCGGGAGCGACGCAATCCGTCTCCCACATTTAATGGGGAATCATCCGCCGGTAAAGAATCGGAAGATGACGGCCGTTTTTCTTTTCTTCGGCCTTTCGCACTTTTTCTGGGCGGAGTGCTTATTGTCTGGGCGTTCCGCCGCACTAATGCTTCGTCAACTTTTGATTTTAGGGTAGGACGGACTTCCACTCCGCCGAATCACGTCGGTATCGACGGACTGGAAGTCCGTCGTACAAAGCAGACGCAACCACAAAATTAAATTGAGACAAAACACTAACCGATTTCTTGTGATCCCAAGCCGACGATTTCCAACAGTCTGAGCGCGTTGGTCGTCGGGCTGACGCCGGAGCGCATTTGGTAGTCAAACGTCATCTGCTCATTGCCCTGGGCGTCGGGCGTGATCGTTTCGCGGAAGTGGACGATTTCCGATACGGCTTTCAATTCCGGTTCGTCTGCCAATTCCAAGTCGTGGGTGCTGATCGCGCCGATCGCCCTGCACTCGATCAGGTGTCGCAACACCTGTGTGACCGCAATTTGACGTTCACGCGAGTTGGTGCCCTGCAAGATTTCGTCCAATAGGAACAATGAAACGCAGCTGTGGTTGGAAGCCAACGCACGTGCCCGGTCGACGACACCCTTTAGTCGATGCAATTCCGCCATGTAGAACGATACACCCTCGGCCAGGTTGTCGCGCACGCGAATGCTGGTCGCCAATTCCGTCGATGGCAAACTAAGCGATGTCGCGCAAACGGGCGCACCGGCCCCGGCGAGCGCGACGTTCAATCCGACGCTACGAAGCATTGTGCTCTTGCCCGACATGTTGCTGCCCGTGACCAGCAAGACGGTTCCGGACGGTCCGACGGTCACGTCGTTACAGATGCGATCTTTGTCGGTCAACAGCGGATGCCCCAGACCGACCGATTCAAATTTCGCCGACGGGATGTTCTCGGACTGGTGAACCCAGTCAGGAAAAACCCAGTCGGGGTTCTCGTCACACACCGCCGCCAACGACATCAATGCTTCCAGTTCGCCGAACGCATCAAACCATCCCGGTACCGACTTGGCATAGGATGTTTGCCAGCGTTCCAATTTCTGCAAGACACGAATGTCCCAAAGCGCGAACGCCTGGAGCGGCAAGTAGATCAAAAAAGTTGATGCGGACGTTCTCAACGATCCCATCGAAGCAACTCGACCAAGGGCGGTCATCCCCGTGCGGGCGGAGTGATCCGGATCGTCCAACAGGACGTGATGCAGGTGTTTCAATCGATCTGTCGAATGTTCTTGTCCATCGTTATCGCTTAACCACTGGGCGGCAGAGAACAGTTCACGATACTCGTCGACGCTATCGCGGCTTGCCATTGCGACGGAAAAAATCTGGTGAACCGGCCCCAGCATTAACGTCGTGATCACGACGTTGATTAACCCGATGATGACTGCCAGAGCAAGTGAAATCTGGGCGATGCCGATGGGGACAGCTCCGACACGCGACGCCACCAGTACGGCGATCGAAGCCGCCGCAATGACCGCGGAAACGTTTGCCCAAGCCGGCAACCAGCCATTTTTTTTCAACCACGATTCGCTTTGTGACCAACGAATGAATTCATCGGGGTCGCCCGTCCCTTCACCGACGTGTGCCGCCAAAGAATAGAAACGAAACCGTTGATCGCGTAGCGGAGCCAAACGGCGAACGGCGTCGCTTCGGCCCATCGCCAGCTTGGCGTCGGCGACTCCCGTCAACCAGTTGGCAAGCGTGCGGACGCCGATGGTCGTCCCCGCCATCGAAACAAATTGGAACAGAGAACTCTTGCCGAGTAAGTCCAAGTCATCGGCGACGTCTTTTTGATGCTCTTCCAACTGGACCGTCTTGAGTTTTGCGCGCGTCGTTTTCCAATCAAGGGCCTCCCAATCTCGCTGCAATCGCGCGAGCAATCGCCCGGTCACTTTGGACGCGCGCTGCTGGGCGGCCATCGCGTCGCGGACCGGTTCGTTAAAGATTGCGGCGACCAAAAAACCGCCCAGCAAAACAAAACCAACGATCCATCCGGGAGCACCAAGATTGGCGAAAAACGCAAGCCCCAGTACGACAATCGCTGCGCCAAAGAACGCCAACCGAATCATCGCAAACATGCCGTCACGGGCACGCAATTGGTCGACGCGTCGATTGGCATCGTCGAGTAAGTTTTGGTAGCGGATTGCCGCGGACTGGGCGGCAACGGAGCTGTCCTGTGAATCTGCCATGTTCGCTTCTTGCTGTACTAAACCGTTTGGATTCCACCGGTCGAACGGCGATTTGATTCGGACGATCCACGCTGGACGACCTTCAACGCGACGCGGTCTTGCAAATTAGGTCGAAAGATCGTCAGCAGAAGCAATGGCAAAAACCAAGCGATATACAAACCTCCTCCGTAACCGTGCCAAAACTGTACTGCAACCATCACAGCGGCCGAGCAACCGATCAGTGTTCCAAGATTCTTGGGTGACGGCCATGCCGCGAACAACGCGCACAAGATTCCAAAGGCGACAATCACCGGAAGACGCCAACGTGGATCCCAGCCCAATGCCCAAATGCCACGTGGTTCTTGGGTCGGCGCGAACAACCCGAACATCCGCCGCAAATGATCGACCAGCGAATCCGTGCCGCCCACACTTAACAGGACGACCAGAACCGTAAGTGTGATGATGACGCCGACTGCAAATCGACGAACCCCACGCTGCCAATAAAAGCTGCACCATAGCGGCAACAGAAACAGCGGGTAATAAACCAAACCGGCGGCAAGCCCCAAAAACACACCCGCGACAAACGGGCGACGATAGTTGAGCACCGCCCACAATAGCAGCGCCGCCGGCAAAGCATGATCGACGCAGCCGGTCATCTGTGCCGTGTAGGGCAGCATCAAGTACAGCAACGCACATCCGACTCCGGAGCGAAGATTTCCGAAGTGACGATTCCCGATCAACACCACTCCGACGATGATTGCCAAATGCGCCGAAATGGCAAGCACCTTTGCCAGAATCGTCCAACTGTGTTTATCCATATCCAATTCATCGGGCGTTGGCGGCTCCGCGGCCGCCAAAGCCTGGCTGATCGGACGCGTCGTGATCGTCGGCAAACTGTGCATCAATGCATAACCGGGACCCAATTCCGGGCCCTGCCAAACACGCATCCGCGGCGTGCTGGTCGCGACGTTGACCATCATAAAAATGAACAACGAGATACTGATGAAATAGAGCCCGCCGACGGTCAGGTTTGGATCCAGCAATGGACGCCTGGACATCATCGAATCCGCCAGCAACCGAATCAAAATCAGCAATTCGACAACGAACAACATGACGAATCCGCGACGTTGTAATTGCTTGGCCGATATCTCGGCCTCTGATTCCGTTTGGTCGGGATCAAGCGTCGTCGCCTCCAATCGCTCGTCAAGCGCTTGAGGCTCGGTGACCAGCGGCAAGTTCGTTTCCTGCTGAACCGTTAGGACCGGGCTGGGATT
>JAGQPO010000522.1 GCA_020426665.1 Planctomycetales bacterium | reverse complement strand
ATCGAGATCAAAGACGTTCGCACCGAACTCGCCCAAGGTCAGTCGCCCGTCTCCATCGGCATCAGCCAGATCCAACGTGTACCGTCCGCCCACGTTGGTGCCATTGTCCGTCACGGCTAAGTCCAAAAAACCCAATCGCCCGTCGGCATGCAAGTTCGGAAGCGTTGCGGAGAAATCAAATCCAAGGTCTTCGGCTCCCGATACATCCAGGAAAACACCGTGTGCTTTACTGATTCCAAATCCAAAGTCAAACGAAAATCCGGTCTTCAGCGTTACCTCCCCATCGACGTCGAATCCCAAGGACGGAATCCCTAGATCGACATCGACCGGCACCGAGACTTCGGAAAGTGTCTTGCCCAAACTGACACCAAAGACGACCTCCTGCGTATTGATGTCGATTTGATCGGGTGACGGTGTGATCACAATGTCATCGACCGTCACATTGCCACTATTGTCGACATCATTGAGCCAGTCCAATCCACCGGGACCAAGAGCCTCGAACAATTTCTGTTGCACGAATTCCACACTGGGCTGTCCGGGTTGCTCCAGGTTATCAACGACTTTGCTACGAAGGTCGCTCAGGAATCTCGCCGCGTGCTGAAGCTGTTCACCGACCAGCGGTATCCGTTGACTCAGCAGTTGACGATCGACGGCACGTTCCAGCAGATCGAATAACGAGTTCCAGCCATCAACGGACGACAGCAGATCGCTGCCTAAATTCAAGTTTTGCGTCGCTTGTAAGATCGCTTCCGCCAAGCCGGGAGCGCTCACGGAAAAGGACGACGGGTCAACCAGATTCGCCAGCGAATTCAACTCGATGGCCAGTGTGCTCAACAGTTCGCCATCGGGATTCGATTGAATGGGTAATTGTGATTCGAAGGAACCTTCGATGATTGGCGTCTGCGTGGAGATTTGAACTAGCGCTGGTTCACGCATCGAATACGGTTGCCCGGCATCGATCGCCACCGTTCGATCCCGCAGCGTCAGCTGAGTATCCGAAAGGCGTTGTTCGATGGCATACGCCCGCGATCCGATGACGAGCGCGGAGTCGGCGGCCCAGTTCGGCCAAGTTCCACCGCTCAGCGTGACCAATCCGCCGGCAACGCGTACGGTTCCCTGGTTGAAAACGGGACCGTTGGCAGTGCGTTGTAACCTGGCAAAACCATCGACGACGGAAACGCCCAAAGGGCCCAAGGATGCGGCAAATTCGATGTCGGGAATTTCCGCTCCGGCGCGAATCTCGATCAGCGATCCTGGGGCTAATGTCGATTTAAGATTCTGCGGGTCACTCAAGTCGACTTGCACGCTCAGTTGCAGATGAGCACCGACGCCCAGGGCTCCCTGCGCGTTCCCCGAGGTATCCAGCAATGTTGATGCGGCGGGCAGATTGAGCGACGACAAGTCGAGATCGAGGGCAAAACTTTGATCACCGGTGATTGAAGCGTCAATGTCAATGGTTAACTTTCGATTGAGATGATCGTATTGAAGGTCGATCGTGTCGCCATCAAGCGGCAGGCCGTTCGCATCAACGCTAAGTGGCAAACCGAAAACGCGTTCCAGTGCCGATTCCAGTTGCTCCTCCAATTGCTCCAAAGCGCCGTCGGCATCGGCAGCAAATCGGTTCAAGAATTCATTGAACTGCGTTGGTAAATCCAATACGTCTCGAAGCGTCAGATTGAGTCCGGCAATTTCAGTGTTCAACACCGGATGGTCTTGAAACCGGTCCAACAATTGGCCGATGGCCTCGTCCAGGGCGGCGGTCAGTCGTTCCGTGTCCAGGCCGGCAAAATCCAGTAGCGACTCGGCATCGCTTTCCACTTGCACGGATAACGTCAAGGGATCGGTCGTATCGGGCCAGGATACCAGGATCCTGCCGTTATCGACCGATTGTCCCAACACTTGGCCGGTCAGCGGAAACACCACGTTTGCTGAACTGGTGACGACCACCCCGTCGACGCCAAACAGATCCTGTTCCAAGATCGATTGCAGTTGATCGTCGGATGTCTGCCTGATTAAGTCATAGTACCGTTCGACCAATTGCGATGGATTGATCCGACCATCACCATCAACATCGATTCCCTCGCCGGTTGCCGGTAACGACAACTCAACGCCGACCGTTCCATCGTAGACACCATTTTCGACGGTCACGGCAGCCGGGCCAAATCTCGCGGTCGCGTCGAACGGATCGGAAGCGGAATACACATAGCTTGACCAAAATGGTCCGCCATCCGCTTCCAAAAACACGTGGCGTGAAATGGAATCGCCGTGCAGATCGCTGCTGACAATCGACTTGGCGACTACGTTACCATCCTGGTCGAGCACATCGGCGGCCATCTGCCCGACCAAACCGATACCGAATCCCGGTAGGCCGGCCAATGACCCGCCCGCTGCCCGGACGGAGAATTCGATACCGCTGGCCGCTGTAGCTGCCGTCAAGTCAAGCAGTTCAATCCGTGTTCCCATCGCGGCAGGTAGGCCGTCGGCGTCGACAAGTCGTGCGTTGATCACGGCTGCACCCACAGTATCCTCAATTCGCTGTAGCACATCGCCGACCGTCGTCACTCCCTCCAGGTCGACTTCGTACTCGTCTCCGCTGCTGGTGGTGATCAGCAGGTCGGCGACCCCATCGACGGTGCTATCTTGCAAAGCGACAAAACCAAATTCGGGAACCGCCTCGATCACTTCAATACGGTTCAACACATCGCTATCATCGCTGTACAGCACCACGTGCCCAAGTTGAAGTTCGGCATCAATCCGGACACCCGCCAACGAATCGTCGTACTCGGAAAGCTTCAATGCCCCGAGAGAACGTCGCAGGTCGGCGACAAAATCTGCCACCGACTCATTGGATTGGGTATCAAATCCAAAGACTTGCACGGGAACTTCCCAAGACGTATCGCCGTTCAGCCGTATCGTGAACTGCAGGTCCTGGTCGGTTGGCAATTGAAAGACCGACGCGGGATTTTGACCGCGGAGTGTGACTCGCTGATACACGCCACTTGCATTCAAATCGGAAAGCGGCGTCGATTCGCTGATGGTGAATCCCGCGGACGGGTTCAAATCTCGATCGACCGTTCCCAGCGGACGAAGGTCATGGCCGAGGCTGAAGGCGATCGAGACATCGGACGCGAGGTCCGCAGCGGAATCGGATTCGATCGAGTGCAGTTCTTCCAGTGCACTGTCAAATTTCAGCGGAGCCGATTGACCGTCCAGGTAGGCATCGAACTGAAAGTCGATGACCAACGTGTGATCCGTCCCCGTGGGATCCGGCTGGAACCGCACTCCGCTAGCGACACCGGCGTCAATCAACAACTGCTCGAACTCTTGCAGCGTGTCAAACGCCCGGTTTCCGTCTTCGTTACGCAATGCCGCGACTTGATCATCCCAACGAGCACGGATCTGCGCGACGTCGTTCAGTCGCGTATCGGCAACATATTCGATATCACGATTGATGAACCGACTGCGTGCCAGATTCTCCAGCAAACTCCCCGCCGAGTCGACCATCATCAACAAATCATCCGCGCTGATGTTTTGCAGACTCGCTAACCCACTTCCACCGTCTGAAAGTACGAGCGAGCCATCAACTCCAAATGAATCCGAAGAAAAGACCACGGTGGGGTTAGCTGAAGTGTACCATTCAAATACGACATTCGCGTCAATCCGTGCCGACTCAAGTTCTCCAAATTGAACGGTATTTGTCTCATTGACGAAGGGAGACTCCGTCGCAACGGTCACTTCACTTCCATCAATGGCGATTACTTGAAAACGTCCATTGTTCTCCTCGTTCATCGCTCCGGAAATAACGAGGATATCTTGCGGCACCAGCCCATGAAAAACGTTGGATGGCAAAGTGACAGACTGCGCGGCTCCACCATCAAAAAATTTCACCTCGCCAAAACTCAGCCAGGCCGCAACGTCGACTTCTGCGAATTCGGTTTTTCCCTGGAGCGGTCCGAAGGCCACATCAAATTGCAAATCGTCTGGGGATGAAGATGACTTAATTGCAATTGACAGGTGATCAACCTGTGCCTCTAAGTTGCCGTCCTCTGCCACGCTAATTTCAAAGGTGAACGATCCCTCAGCCACAATCGGTACTTCACTCAGAATCTCATCGCTATCATTAAGCAGCAGAATGTGATTTCCAGGATTGCGATCCTCAAGGTTGATAGTCCGTGACTCAATCCGCTTTGCTGACACAGAAACGCGTATGCCCCCGACCGCATCGGTGACATCTGCCGAGTCAACTTGAATGTAGAAGTCTTCCAGCTCCAGGTTATCATCACCGGAATGCAAAGAGTTCAGGTATGTAGCGATATCAAAAATGGAACGACTGCCTGAGAGCACCCAAGACCCAAATTGATCGATGATATGTACTTGAAAAAGATGCGATAAATCGGCCGCAGCTCCAAGACTCAATCTCAGTTCCGAATTCGTTCCGTCTTTCAGTGGAGCGGTGACACCGACCAAGGGTATTGCGTTGTCGGCAATCCCGTTCGTTGAAACACTACCAATCTCGCGATCGATCGACTTCATCGCGGC
>JAGQPO010000521.1 GCA_020426665.1 Planctomycetales bacterium | reverse complement strand
AGTCATCACTACGACGTGCCTGGTACTCTGCGTTGTTGGCGGCAAACAGTGATGAACCATTCAACGTTTGAGCGATCCGGGTGAACCGCGGCAATTGACGTGTAATGATTAAGTTCGCGCCGACCGAGTTGCCCAAATGTTCGGTAGGCGAGACATTCAACGGATCCAACCGCGGATCGTAACACGGGAACATCGTACGGTCGTAACCGTTGCGTGAGGTCAGCGGATCGGTGTCGTCATCACGCAGTGCACTGGCCGCTGTCAAAAACCATGGATCGATACAGAATGCATCGGGAAGAAACGGTTGCGGTGGCGACGGGATCGCTCCGCTGCGATGCTTTTCATATTGCGTCAGGTAATTGCCAAAACTTCCCGTACTGATGTTGTCGAACCGCAGACCTTGAATCGGTTGCGCGGGAGGCCCCGGATTGTTGCGAAAGCGATTCAATGAGTTGTACGCGACTTTGACCTCGTCAAACTCGTTAGACAATTTTGCGATTTCGCTGGCGGTTCGATTGCTGATTTCTTCGACCGCCCGGTCAGTCTGCAGTGCCTGGGATGCGTTGTAAGTTGCGACGGGCAAAATCGACGCGACACCGAGCATGCCGATCGTTAACACCGCGATCGCAAACAGCACCTCCATGATCGACAATCCGTGTCGGCGGGATAGGTTTTTCTGTCGAATCATTGGATCGCTCCGGAAGTCGTTAGTCGTCTTGCTTGATGCACTCGGGCACGGGCAACGTTTCGGGCGAACGGATTGTTCGGTGCCGGCTGGAATCCGTAATAGGCACTCAGGTTGGCCAGCGAAGTTTGGGACGCGACGTTTTCGAGTGTGACATTCCCGCTTAACGGTTGGATGCTGACCCACGCGCAATCGGTGTTAGCAAAATTCGGTGTTTTGTTGACGGTCAATGCGGACGGCGGTGCCGGAGTGGCAAGCGGCGGGTCGGTTGCGTTGATTTGGAAATCGGTGTCTGTCACCATTTCGGGGTAACGTGCGATGTCATCGATGTTGTCAACCAATCCGTCAATGAATCCGACATTGAACGAAACCGTCGATGACGGATCGATTCGCTGAAAAAGGAAACCAGAAATCTGGGGCCCGGTCGTCACCACACGCTGCCCGTTGTACACCCCGTCCATACGGCCGTCGGCGGCAAACATCACGATGACGTCGGTCAGCGGTGTGTTGGCCGCAAGTGGCGGGATATTCGAAGCGGGAAACTGGTCGATGATCGTTTGTGAATTGAACGCAATCGGATCGGCACTGGTTCCCGAGACCGAAAGATCGATCACCGTTTTGCCGATCATGTTGATCGGCGCCAGCGGCGCGCGAACGGGGTTGGTTCGGAATTTGAATTCGGTTGCCTGAAACGGACTGATGCCGGCTGGATAGCTGGACAGTCCCGCCGCGATCGGCAACGTACGTGTTCCAGAGGGCGGCGGATCGACGTTCACCAAAAACGGTGGTGTTGATGCGTGTCGCGGAGAAAAATCCAAGTAGTTGAAACTGACCAGTGTGCCATCGGTCGGTGGTATTGCCGGGTGATAAAGCGCACGTGAACCGCCAAAGCTGGTGATCGACGACGTCGTGCTGAGTGTGATCTGTTCCAGGTTGGTGACTTCAAACACATAACCAGACTGTCCGACCGAAAAACGTGTCCCGATATTCAAAAGCGTTTTGGCCGCCGTCGCGTTGGCCAGCGGGGTCCCCGAGGAATCAGCCGCTGCGAACAGCAATCCCGCCGAACCGCGAGGCACGAACAATCGAGGGGCAACGCTGTCCGTCGTCGCTCCCGTGTTGCTGTCCTCGAACACCGGATACGCGAGTGCTTCTTGATAATCGCCGCGATACTCCATCGGCGATTGCACGTAATACAACCGCGTGCTGTAGTTGGCCACGGTGTAATTCAAACCGCTCGCCGCACCACTTCCGATGTCGTGTGTGCGCCGTTCAATGACGACACCAAACGGGCGACCGGTTCGAATAGCCTGGGCACGGGCGTTAATGAACGCGCCCTTGACGATCGCTGCGCTGCGGCTGAGCGAATTCTGGCGCATGCTGTCCTTTAATGTGGGCAGCGCGATCGCGGTCAAGACCGACGCGATCGTCAATGCGACCAACAACTCGACCAGCGTGAAGCCGTCGACAACACGACCTGCGCGGCGGCGCCCGCCAGGGACTCGATGCCTGGACGCGCAAGCTCGATAGTGCGGTTCGGTGTTAAACATCAGATGCCTGAATCCAGAGAAGTGATATTGTCGGCGACCGCTTCCTGATCAAGGACGGCGCCAAGTCCACCGCCGGTCTTTGCCGTGGCGATCGACGATATCGAAAACTGATAAGTCCCGGCGACGTTGGACGGTACCGAAGAAACGTCAAAGTACGGATCCGGGCAGCGCACGATGGGCACGCCAGGGTAAATCGGTCCGTAAGAACTGTTGCCGCCTGGATATTGCACCGCCGATGAACTGTATCCGTCGTTGACGCCGATTTCCGGTTCGGGACTGCTGTCCGTGTTTACGTACGTCAATCGCATGCCGAACTCCCCGTCCAATCCTGCGCTGACCACGACCGGTGGCAGGTAAATTGGAAAGTACGTTGTCTCACCGGTACCGGCGGCATACGGCGTCGGGTGCGTTCCGTTGTCATAACGAAAGTCGGCCGCCAGGAAATCAAATGGATCTGGATCGATCGGATAACTTTCGATGGGTGTCGAACCGCCGGGAACAAAGTTTTTGATACCGATCTTTTGAAACCCGATCGGGTTTCGAAGGAATGCGTACGGGTTGCCCCAGGCGTCCAGGATTTCCGGCACGCCGTCTTGGTCGGTGTCCGCGATTTGGGAGGGCGGAATCTTGTCGATCGCGGTTTTGCCGAACAATTCGGTCGTGGCCAGGATCAGATAAAGACATTCCGACGATTCATGCTCGCGCGTCCACGTGGTTTGGGGACGCGGGTTCGGCGGCGCCGCGGACGGATTCCAATAGACCTTTGTGCTTTGTTTCAAGATCTGTTCGAATCCCGCCACCGACGCTTCGGTGATGGCACCATATTCCGGATTGGTTGCCGGATTAGTGGAACCATTAACCGAGTTGACCACCTGATATTCGGCGTCGATGTCACCGGCGGAATACAAACCCGCAAGCGTCCGCATCCGACTCCACTGGGCCGGAGGTTTGACTTGGGCAACGTTCGGGTACCAACCGCTGGGGCCGAGCGTCCGAAACTGCAAACTTGCCGGCGGGTATAGCAAATCGGCTTGGCATTCCGGCAAAACCATCCTCGCCAAATCTCGTCGTGCCATCAAAATCAATCGGGCACGCTCGTTTGCCTGGAAATTGATCAATTGCCCTCTCGTCGGCGAACTTGATGTAACGACGTTTTGCGTTCCCGGACCTGAAATCGGGGCGCCGCCCTGTGGAGTGAATAAACCTGTTCGCGCAAGCTCTGCTCCGCTTCGACCATAGACCAGACTAACTTGTGCCAGCGAGACCTCGTTGACACGCGATTGCAACAATTGCCCGATCGTGATCACATCGGCTTGGGTCCGCTTGACCCTGGCAGAGTTCGTCGCCGATGCGAGCGCGTAGGTCAGCATTCCGCCGAGTGATACCATCAGCGTGATGACAACCATCAGCTCGATCAGAGTGAACCCGAATCGGGCGCGGGACCGAACGTCTGCGGAATCGTCTTTCGAAAGGGGCATTGTTTGGAACATCCTAAGATTTACTCCAACTCGTCTTCAAAACTTCCCTGGATGAAGTTCGCCATGTTGTCCTTGAAGGGATTGGACGAACTTTGCAGAGCGGTGATCCCAGTGATGTCAAACCGGCTGACACCCAGAAACACCAGCCCGCTAGGCAGCGTTGCAGTGGGTACCGGCTGGATCAAGTTTCCGCCCAACTGCCAGTAGACTGGCGCATCGGCGGTCGGATCATTCGTGGGGTCCGCATCAAGAAATTCTCCGTACAACCCGTCCAAGCCGGGTGAGAGCAATTGATACGTTTTCGGATTGACAAACTGCCATCCAGCCAACGCGGCATCAAAGCTACCGTACGTGTTTGGATCTGGCGTCAAACCGGGATTCTGTGAATAAACGGGGCGTACTCCGTCGAAGCCCGTCACGCTTTCGGAGGTCTGGCGGGCGTAGCCGTTGTACAACGGATTGGCCAACGTTCCGGCGTTGTAGGTGTAGGTTCTGGAATCGAAGTAAACGACGGGGCTCTGATCATCTCGCAACACATAGGTCGGAAAGACATCATTCGGATTGTTAGCTCCGTCGTTATCCTTGCTGGCAAACCGGTTGGTATAGCTTCGTGGCGCACCGGCGTTGGGCGTCGTGGTCGACAGGCGATCGGTTTGGAAATCAATCTCCGGCGCGTTGCGGGTCGGATTGTATTCCACGTTGGTAGGATCATCCCGCTGACCGGCGGGATTCAAGAGCACCAACGGGCCGCCGGCACCGGTAAACGGGAACTGGGCATCGGAGCTGAATCCGCCCAACGACCATACGATTGCTTCGGCGCGATCCATTGCGGTCGGGTCGTACGCAGTGTTGGTCGATGTAGCCGTCATTTGATTTGCATCGTTATCCGGCAACACGTCGCACAACCGGAATAACAACTGCAATTCGCTGGTCGCGATATCCGGAAAAATCTTCAAGTAGTGACGTTGCACAATGCTCCAATTCGAAAAATCGGGCGGATAGTCGCCGTACTTGGTGTAGTACGATTCGATCCCGCTTTCGATATTGGTCATTTCGGCCTTCATTCCCGCGCGTGCGGCGGATTGCATCGCCCTGCCCAACGCAGAGGCGGTCAGTGCCGCGATGGCGCCGATGATGGCGATGACCACCAGCAATTCGACCAGCG
>JAGQPO010000520.1 GCA_020426665.1 Planctomycetales bacterium | reverse complement strand
ACTCAACACGTAGGTCAGCCTCTCCGACGCTGACCCCGACGCGAAGCTACTTCAGAAACAGATTCTTCAATGCCTTTGCCGCGGCACTTTGTGAATCCTTGGGGCCTTTCGGGCGCAGGTGATTGGGGATTTTCTGCGGACCGCTTTGTACTTCGACAGTCTCCGAATCGGGTTCGTCGGTGGACGAATCGGTTGCAACCTTCGTGGGTTGTTCTCCGTTCTCGGCGTCGGGTGCTACTTTGTCGACACTCGGTTTTAAATGCCGAGTCTCGGCGTCAGGCCGCACCTTCGACGCTGATTCAGCCGTACTTTCATCCGCACCGGCGATCGGTTGGTTCATTGTTGGTTTAACGTCCAGCCGCGCGGCCAGGTCATCCAGTTCGCTCAACAATTGTGCCGCGCCTTTTGCCTTTTCACTGGGAACAACCAGCGGTCCGGAAAGCGTCGACAAGTCGATCAATTCGGGTCGATGTGGCCGATTGGTGTTGATGTCACGGATCGACACGCGAAACGTATATTTGCCTAGCCAAAGGCGATTGTGATGGGCTAGTTGTCGTGGGACATCAGGCGGAATTTGTTCGTCGTCAACAAATGTGCCGTTCCGGCTTCCCAAATCTTTGATCAACACATCAGAGTCGTTGAAGATGATCACGCAATGTTTTCGGCTGATCGTTCGCGACGGAAATACCAGCTCACACTGTTCATCGCGACCGATCACGAACGGACTTGAATCAACTCGATATCGGTTGCCTTTGCGTGATCCGCTGGTCTGGAGAATAGAAATGGTGAACAACGGATTGGTGCATCAGCCGGAAAGACGACGAGAGGGTCACATCAGATCGGGCTTTAGCATAAGGATTGCCGATGAAGATTCGGCGAAGCACTTCAGCGCATTTGATGTGCGTTACGTGAACTATCCGACTGTCCGGGTGGTAAGCAACATCCGGACTCATTTCTATTGTCTGTCGTTAACGCATAGGAACCGTCTCTATCGCGGCTCGGGTGCCAAAGCCGGATTAAGATTTTGGACCTTGTCGGTCGGCGTCGCGTCGGCTGATAAGTCACCCAAGGCGTATTGGATTCCGTCGATCATGTGTTTGACGATCACGGGATTTGCGAACGTGTCTTCGCGGTGGCCGAAATTCGTGTAGAACACCCGTCCATCACCTGCGGTACGGACCCACGAAACCGGTACTTCTCGGGGACCATCATCGATACGACTTGATACAGCTTCTTTGGACATGTCCAAACTGACAAGAATCCGCAGAACTCCGGTGCCTACATACGAGTCGGGTTTGTATTGATAAATCTCGTCGGTGTGCCAGAACCCGTTTCCTCCAAATGCGGCATTCAACGTGTGACCGGGATCATCCAATTTGAATGCCCATTTTCCACCTGCACCCCAAGGGTGGCCGGCGAACGTGCCGCCGACGACGGCTAAGCATTCTGGGTTGCGGTTAAAGTTATCGCTTGCGGCGTGAAATCCGATCAAACCTTTTCCGCCGGAGATAAAGTCCATGAACGCGTCCCGCTGTGACGGTTCCGGAAAAGCCATGTGAGTTGTGTTGTTCAACAAGATTCCGTCGTACTTGGCTAGGTTGTCCGCGTTGAAAACATCATAGGTGTCGGCGAAATCGACCTGAAAGGCACCGGTTTTCTCGGCCATTGCGCGGACACATTCGTTGGCGTGCGGGATGGACGTGTGGATGAACCCCTCGCATCGATAGAAAACCAGCACGCGTCGATCGCTTTTTGGCTGGGCGGCCAACTTGTCCGGAACAGCGTCGGCGATTTGTAGTTTTTGATGATCGGTAAGCGGCTGGAATCGGCTCGCCTTTTTCTGCTCCCAAGTCTCCGGTTCCGCTCCGCAAAGCGGCAGAGCCCCGAAACAACCGAGAACAAACGTGGTCATCAGAATCGACGCAAATCGCCGTCGAGAGTCATTGGGCATTGAGAGGCCTGGACGCGTGCGGGGTGTGGGTGAATCGGTGGGATCAAACGTGGCAAGTGACGATGCAGCAAGAATCGATGGATGCAGACAACATCCGATGCGTTTTCGTCGTGTCGGCATACACACGGGGTATGGCACCGTCGACCGCCGATTCCATTGTAGTCTCCTTTACATAAGATCTGCAAAAGCGCAGGCTTGAGAAAATGAGTGGACACCCAAACGACCGACCGACCGATCTTGGTTATCAGCTCGTCGACTTCGGTGAGGGGCGCAAATTGGAGTCCTTCGGCGGGCGTTTGCTAGACCGACCGTCCCCGGCAGCGGACGGTACGTCAAAAAGGCGTCCCGAACAATGGAATCGTTCCGATTCAGTCTTCGATGCCGTGCGGCGGAAGTGGGATCATCGGACGCCGTGGCCGACGGAGTGGCTGGTCGAATTGCCCGGGTTCCGGATGCCCCTTTCGCCGACTCCGTTTGGTCACGTCGGAGTCTTCCCTGAACAAATTGACAATTGGAAATGGCTTGCATCAACGGCTCCGCCGCCGAATCGGAATGATTCCGATCCATCGACCCGTCACCGGCGAAGCGGGCTGAATCTGTTTGGTTACACCGGAGCCGGTTCGGTGGTGATGGCGGTCGGTGGAATGGACGTCGCACATGTCGATGCGGCGAAACAGAATGCGTCGACGGCACGGGCGGCGGCCCGAGCCAATGGACTGGGCGATCACCCGATCCGATATTTGGTTGACGACGCCGCAAAGTTTGTCTCCCGTGAAGTTCGTCGTGGCAATCGCTACCATACGATCGTGATGGATCCCCCCGCCTATGGCCATTCACCCTCCGGAAAGGCGTGGCGATTGGAGCGGGACATCTGGCCGCTGATCGACGACTGTTTGGAAATTTTAACGCCCGATCATTTTCGTCTGCTGATTACGGGACACTCCCCGCAGGTTGGAACCGCAGACGTGTTAGACTATCTGGCGTCTCGAGTGCCAAAACGCCTCGGATTGCGTGGGCGAGACTTTGACGCGAGCATTCGCAGTGGCCGATTGACGCTGACTGATCTCGCAAATCGAAAACTTGACGCCGGTTTTTTTGTGCGGTGCTCCCACTCTATTCCAAATGCATGACTGTCGATTCGTCTGACACCTCGCCGACGCACCGCTCCCCACCGGTCATCTTGCCATCCTCCGCGGCGGGGAAGTTGGTCGATTGGTTTGCCGGACATCGCAAGATCGTCGTCGCGTTCTCAGGTGGCGTCGACAGCAGCGTCGTGCTGGCCGCGGCACTGCGTAGCGTTGCGGAACGCAACGTTGCCCAGCGTAGCGTTGCGGAATCTGTCGTCGCAGTTACGGCGAGATCCCCCAGTGTTGCGGCTTGGCAAATCACCCAAGCGGAATCGATCGTCAAACAGCTCGCGGCAACACACCACATCATCCGAACCGACGAGGTCGAATCGGCGGCCTATCGCGCCAATGATTCAAGTCGTTGTTTCCATTGCAAAAGCACTCTGTATGAATCACTGGAACATTGGTGCCGAATCCAGGGGATCGAGGATGCAACGATTGTTTCCGGTACCAACGCGGACGACCTTGGCGATTATCGACCGGGAATCGCCGCCGGTGATGCCGCAGGGGTTCAAAAGCCTTTGGCAGATTTGGGATTCGGGAAAGCAACGGTTCGCGAAATCGCGAGTCTGTTCCAGTTGTCCAACCATGATTTGCCGGCTTCGCCATGCTTAGCCAGTCGAATCGCTTACGGTGTCGCCGTGACGCCGCAGCGATTGAGACAGGTCGAGGAGGCCGAAGATTTTCTGCGTGAGATGGGATTGGAGACGGTCCGCGTGCGGGTTCACGAAGGTGACTTGGCGCGAATCGAGGTGCCGATCGTCCACTTGACGATGCTGACCGATGAAAAGGTACGCTCGCGATTAACGCGGCGCTTCGTCGAACTTGGTTTTCGCTACATCACAATGGATCTTCAAGGGTTTGCCAGTGGCAGCATGAATCGCAAACTCGTATCGCTACATAACCACGCGGCTGATGTCGTGAATCAGCCGACAGTGGTGCCGACGGACATCGTCTCGATCGGTCCACCCCGAATGATTCGTCGAGAGACTCAATGAGTGAACCCGATCAACCTTCGCGCCCGGTGGGCTCGGAACCAATTGACGCACAAACCGCGCCGGACGCCGATGGGGTTGATGGGGCAAATCGTTTGGACACACCCGCCGACGCCGAAAATGCCTCGGCGGGCGGTGCCAACGCGCACACGATTCCGCTGTCGACTGCCAGTCTGGTCGGGTCACGCCTGGCCGGTTACCTGGTTCTAAGCCGACTCGGACGGGGCGGCATGGCGGATGTTTATGCGGCTCGAGATTTAAATCTTGAACGCGATGTCGCGATCAAAGTCTTGCGTCCGGACCTGTCGCGTGACCGGGACTACATCGCAAGGTTCCGACGTGAAGCCAAAGCCGCGGCGAAGTTGAACCATCCCAATATCGTCCAGATCTATGAGGTCGGTGAAGACGCCGCCCGATATTACATCGCGCAAGAGTTGATCTCCGGACAAAATTTGCGCGAGTATCTGGAGCGTAACGGTGCGATCGCGGCCGACCAGGCGATCGAGATTCTTTACGGCGTCGCCTCGGCATTGGATGCGGCAGCGATTGAAGGCATCACCCATCGAGACATCAAACCGGAAAACGTGATGTGGTCGAAGTCCGGGACCGTGAAGGTTGCCGACTTTGGCCTTGCAAGATTGGGTAATGATTCCGATGGTAGTCGAGCCGATCTGACTCAGGCCGGTTTGACGCTTGGAACGCCGCGTTATATGAGTCCCGAGCAGGTGCAAGGGCAACCCGTCGATCCGCGCAGCGATCTCTATTCGTTGGGCGTGACCATGTACCATTTGCTTGCGGGGCGGCCGCCGTTTGAAGCCGATGATCCGCTTGCTTTGGCGTTCGCGCACGTCAACGAAACACCCAAACCACTGGAACGCGTACGTGGAAATAACGAAATACCCGAGTGGCTGATCGCGATCGTTGCAAAACTGTTACGAAAAGACCCCAATCAACGATTCCAATCGGCCGCAGAATTGCTGGACGCTTTAACCGGCGATGCGACGCAGCGGATCAGCAACGCGAGACGCTTGACCGGTGCGGCGACGGCGACCGCTCGTTTACAGCGTGTCGCGGACGAAGAAAAACGCAATCGCGGCCGCCGGCGGCGCAAAGCCATTGCGCTCAGTCTGATTCCAATTGTTTGCATCGGTCTGGGGGTCGCCGTCGCCTCGCAAGCGAAGCGGCCCAACGTCGCCGACCTGCTGCGACCCGACAAAGTTCCGCAGCGTGGATCGGTCGAAGAACAATACCTGGAGGCCGTTCAACGGGACGACGAATCGGGCTGGAAGGCCGTCGAACTTTACTATCCCCCCGGTGATAGCGCAGTCAATCAGGCGTATGCCAGCAAGGCAGCGCTGCAATTAGCCCGACTCTATCTGCAACAGGATCGGGCGCGAGAGGCCGACGCGACAATGGCCAGATTGCTTGCCGGCGAGACAATTGACCGAAAATACCGACTGATTGCACTCGCACGGCGAGTCCAAGCGGCCGAAAATCTCGGTGATGTGGGAAAAACCGAGGAGGCGAAACGGCAACTTCACGCCCTTTACTCGGATCTGAAATCGTCCAATTCAGATGCCATCGAGCTGTTCAGAAGCGTCGTTTCCCCGAGCGAACGGCTGGAACTAGGACTGACTCCCGACGAATAATGATTTATTCGCCGCGACGACGAGCTAAACTAGGTGGTGCTTCGTCAATTTTTGATTTTAGGGTACGACGGACTTCCAGCCGACTTCCAGCCGACTTCCAGTCCGTCGCCAAATGGCGGTTTCGACGGACTGGAAGTCCGTTGTACAGGTCGCGGTTAACCCCAAGAATTAATCTGGACGAAGCGCTAGTGTGAAGTCTTGAATCGTACTCGCGAAAGTGTTTCCTCCGTTGCATTGTTAGTCAGCCATGATTTATTTCATCCCTTGGGTTATCCTGATCGTCGCCGCAATCGTGGCGGTTCCAGTTGCGGCAAAGATGTCGCCCGGTTCACGCCGCGCCGTCGCCGACGACGATCATGAGCAACATGCCGAGGGGACTGAAGATGGGGCGGTCGTCGGTGATGATTTTGTCGTCACAGGAGACGATTTCGTTGACGCCGAATCACTTGGTGACGACGCCTTTGACGACTTCAAGTAGGACACTTGATCTGTCTATCCACCGGCGGTCCGGCATGTTAAGAGCGGTGACGACGCCGATTCAGACACATCCCGCGACGATTGAATCGATTTGCCGAAGCGTGTCCTCGGACATCATTTGGGCGTGCAAGGTTTCGCGAATCTGATCAGGTCGTCGGGCACCAACAAGTGCAGCGGTGACACCGGGTTGTGAAATCGCCCAGCCCACGGAAAGTTGCGCGACCGTTTGGTCCACCGTTTTTCCCAGCTCACGCAATCTGTCGATCGCATCGTGTACACGTCGACGCGTTTCGCCCTGGAAAATGGCGTAACCCGGGCGACTGTCGCCCTGTTCAAAGACGTGATCGCGAGTGATTTTTCCGGCCAGCAATCCCTTCATCAACGTCCAAAAAACGTAAACCTGGCGTCCGGCTTTCGCCGACGGCGCGATCAGGGATTCGCGGTGGTCACGCTGGATCATGTTGAGAGGACATTGGATCGCATCGGTCTGGACGACATCGGCGAACCGGTTGATTTGTTCTGCCGATGCATTGCTAATGCCAATCCACCGACATAGCCCCCGCTGTTTCAATTGGGCGATCGCGGCGGCCGATTGCTCCAGCGGAATGTTCGGATCGGGGGAGTGCAAAAACAGGATGTCGACGTAGTCCAATCGCATTCGTCGGAGCGACTCTTCGGCATCAAGAGTCAATTGCCTGGGTGATCCATCGACCACGCGATGATGATTCGCGTCCCACCGTTGCCCCACTTTTCCAATGATCGTGAATCGATCCCGATCGTGGCGTACAAAAGATCCAATCATCCGATCGCTTTCGCCATCAAAGCCATAGCTATATGCCGTATCAAAGGTTGTGATGCCTCCATCGATCGCGGCTTGAATGGTTGCCCGCGCGTCGTCTTGAGTGACCCCGATCGTGGTGACTCCGGCGATCGGCCACAGCCCGAGGACGATTTTTTTGTGGGGATTCGTTTGTGTCATGACTGTTGCGGCCCGGTGCTGCGTCAACTTTTGACTTTGGGCTTGGGACCGTAGCGGAAGTCGTCAAGACTTTCGAGGATCCCTGAGTTCGGCCGAAACTCCTGACGAGTTCCGCTACCCCAAAAATTATATTCGGACGAAACACCAGAGGCATTCTTCAAAGCGATTCGACCAGCATAC
>JAGQPO010000519.1 GCA_020426665.1 Planctomycetales bacterium | reverse complement strand
CCCTAAAATTAAATCTGGACAAAGCACTGTGGAAGCGAAGACCGAAACGCATTCTCCCGGATAAACACGATGTCCATGGCCTTTATTTCTATTTCTCGCCTCTTCATTTTCGCGTCGGCAGTCCTTCTGTTGACAGCCGTCGATGCGAAGGCGGCGATCCAAATTTCCGTCGGCAGCGGTACGGTTGATCCGAGTGGTACCCTGCGACTGGATATCGGGATCGACGGTGAATCGCCTTCAGACAAGTTCTCCGAGTTTCAGCTGGTGCTGCAAATCACCCCGATGACGGCGGCCGGCACCTCTTCACTGCAGTTCGTGCCCGCCCAGTCGGAAGCGGTGCTGGAAGAAGCCGACTACGTCTTTGTTGGTGATAGCGATGTGATTCTTTCCGGTGGCGATTGGGTCGTCGACAACACAGGTGATTCCATCACGTTTTTTGACCTTACGTTTTCGCTGTTGGATGCCGACGTCACGTCCGGACAACGACTGGCAACCATCGACGTCCAGCACATGTTGGGCACCGCGACCGAGTTGGATGTCGCAGGCAATACGTTCTCAATCTCAGTTGACGAAGACCTGACTGAACTGTTCAACAGCGACGGAGACCCGGTCGGATACACCTCCTCCTCAGGAACCGTCATGGTCAATGCCGTTGCGATTCCAGAACCAGCGTCGACCGTGATCTTGATGCTCGGAGCCGGCGCGATGCTTTTGCGAAGGCGGCGGTAGTTAGGTTCCAGGTTCCAGGTCTCTTACGGATTCTATGTATTCGTTTGGGCGCGGGTTTACCCAAAGGGCATTCATAACCAGAGCGCAGTGCTTCGTTGCAGCTTGATTTTCAGGTAGCGGAAAACCGTCAAGAGTTTCGATTTGTCCGGCCATTCACGAAAGCCTTGACGACTTCCGCTACGTTCCCCACCCGAAAGTTGAGTTGCAGTGGAATACTAGGGCCAGGGAATAAGCGAAGCGTTGTGACCTCAACCCCAGGTACTAAGTTTTGAAGTTGCGATTTTGCATGTGCTGCCAGAATCGCCTCACGCGCGCAGCTCGCCGTTCTTATTTGCCTGCCAAACTTGGCGCGTGTTCATCTCCATGGCCGTCAGCCACCCTCCGCCATAACAATACGTGTCCAGACAAATCAGGTGGCCGGAATCCAGGATGTCTCCGCCACGATTCGCCGTGTGACCGACGACCGCGGTTTTGCCACTCTGGTGTTGTGTCGGAATGCCGTTGGTAAGCGAATACCAACGCAGCATTTCAATCTCTTGGTCTTCCAGCGGGACATCGGGGTCGTATGCCGCATGGGTAAAAAAGTAGTCGCCGGCAACATAAAAGTCACCCAACGAATCAAGGAACTGCAGGTGGGATGGTGGCAAAAAATCCAGGTCGCCGTCGAAACCATAGATATCCAACGTCTCCACACCTCCGTAACGCAACCAACCCTGATGAGAACCGCCATGATGCAAAACCTCCAGCATCATCTCCTCATGGTTCCCCAGAACGCCGACTAATTTGGTACGCTCGCCCAGGTCAACCAGGGAGTCAATCACGCCGCGAGAATCCGGACCGCGATCGATGTAATCTCCCAGCGTGACGATCGTATCGCTGCTGGTCGGATTGATCTCGTCCAACAACGCGTCGAGTGCTTTTCTGCAGCCATGGATGTCTCCGATTGCGATCAGTCGTTGCGTCACAAGTCTTCCCAAGTTAACCGGCAAATGAAATGGAGCGCACTGTACCCCCACGCTGTCCCCGCAGGCCGACACCCCCCCTAAGGGAGTGCGCGTGGGTACAATCGGTGCTGGATATGCGTTTATTTAAGTGACTTGGCAGTTACCAGTGGCCACAGGCGTCTTTCTACGTTGAAAGTTTGGGAAAGCTCAGCGAAACTGTCTAGTCAGCGGATTCACCGCCGATACGGATGAAAGAGCTTTTTTCCTTCGGCAAGGTGGGCGAGCACGCGGTGGAGGCTTCGCAATCAAGTTCTGCACCACAAACCTTCTCTGCAGTTTTTCCAGGATCGGATATTAGCATGAGTATGACTCAGTCACCCCAGGTGAATCGAGACGAATCTTTGACGCGTCGCGCGGAGGAGGATCTCGTTGACAACCACGATGTTGAAACGGACGTCGACGCGGTTGATGCTTGGGATGAGGAAGAACTGGAAGAAGAGCCGGTTTTGCAGACCGACGAATCCGCAGCCTTTTTCGGCAGCATGGCGGTTCATATCTTGATCATCGTTTCGCTTGCGATCATGCCTTCTCAGATTTTCAAGGACGAGGAAGCCGTGGTGATCGTTTCGCCGCCGGTGGAAACCGAGTCGGAGCCATTGATCGAAGAAGTTGTCTACAGCGATGTTCCCGAAATTGAAATCGGATCCAACAGCACGGCCGAAGCAGAGATGGCCGACGCATCGGCCGAGATGTTCGCGCCGGTCGCTGAAATCCCCAGTCCGGTCGAATTGGAAAAGAGCGATTTAGGCGACATCGAAGTCAACCGAATTTTCTCGCAGCCGATGGCCCCGATGGACCGGCTGACCAATCGTAAAGGGACAGTGGGCGAAGGAACGACCGGTGCCTCAGGCGCCGTCGATCGATTGACGTTCGAAATATTGAAGTCGATGGAAGAACGTCCGACGTTGGTGGTTTGGCTGTTTGACCAAAGCGGCTCGCTGCACCGCCAACGCCGCGAAATCCGTGACCGGTTTGATCGCATCTACGACGAATTGGGAATTATCGCCAAGGCCAAAGAAAAGACAGAAGAAGAATTGCGGGACGCAGCGATTCGCGAGCGGCGGGGCATCATGGATCACGACGCCCAATTGCTCAACTCCGTCATCGGCTTCGGCGACAAAATCACTCTGTACACCGAAACGCCGACCGAGGACGTCGCCGAGATCAAGGAGATCGTCGATAATATCGAGACGGATTCTTCTGGCGTTGAACGCGTCTTTTCTGCAGTGAAAAATGCTGCCGAGCAATACAAATCGCTGCGGGTCAACCGTGGCGAAAATGGACCGCAACGTAACGTGATGTTGATCGTTGTCACCGACGAACGAGGTGACGACGAACAACAAGTCGAAGAATCGATTTCGATCTGTCGAAAATATGGAATTCCCGTTCACATCATCGGCGTGCCGGCCCCCTTCGGACGTCGCGAAACCTTGGTCAAATACATTGACCCAGACCCGAAATACGATCAAACCCCACAATGGGCCTCGGTCGACCAGGGCCCCGAGACCTTCCTGCCCGAACGGGTCCAGTTGCCCTTCACCGCCAATTTCGAAGAAGAACCGACGATCGATAGCGGCTTCGGCCCCTACGCGCTGACGCGTCTAAGCTACGAAACCGGTGGAATTTATTTCAATGTCCACCCCAATCGAAACGTTTCCCGACGCGTCAACAAACGGGACGTCGCCGCTTATGCCTCCGACATGGAATACTTCTTTGATCCGGCGGCGATGGCACGTTATCGGCCCGATTACCTGTCGCCCAAAGATTACGTCGCGAAGGTCAAAGCCAGCCCATTGCGAAATGCTCTGGTGACCGCCGCACAGCTGAAACCGGTGACTGGTATCACACGTCCAAGGTTGCGATTCATCGGTAATGACCAGGCACAACTTTCCGGCGAACTCACTCGCGCCCAACAAGATGCCGCTCGATTGGAACAACCGCTCGGACAAATGGCGATGACCTTGGAACCGGGCATGAAAGTCCGCGAACAAGAGGACAGCCCACGCTGGCGGGCCGGGTTCGATCTGGCAATGGGCAGAGTTCTAGCCCAAAAAGTCCGCACCGAGACCTACAACGCGATGCTCGCCAAGGCAAAACTTGGGATGACGTTTAAGAAAGAAAAAAACAACACGTGGGTGCTTGAACCCAGCGACGAGGTGTCCGTGGGCAGCAAGTGGAAACGTGAAGCTGAAACCGCGCGCATGCTGCTGGAAGCTGTGGTGCACGACCACCCGGGAACGCCTTGGGAATTGTTGGCTAAAAAGGAATTGGAAGTTCCAATCGGATGGACTTGGACCGAAGATTTCACGGATTTGTCACCGCCTCCTGCTCGGCGACCGGCAAATAACAACAACAATCCGGCACCGGCCCGCGATGATCAAAAACGGATGCTGCAAAAAGCCCCCAAGCGACCGGTTCCAAAACTTTGATGCCGACCGGCTCGGATAGGCGGCCTGCCGTGAAACAAGCCCAGTTTCACACGACCCGAAAAGGGTGAATTCCGCGATAGCGTCATTGTGTGTTGCAGCCACTAATCATAACCCGAACGCGTAAGCGAGGGACCAGTCATTAGCGGTTTTCATTGACTTGCGCAACGTATTAGTGAAAAAGAGCGAATCGAAAACGCTAGTGACGAACTCTGCCGTATCGCTAATGCCCACCTGCTAACCACGGGGGTTATGGCGAGTTCATGTTGCGTCACTTCATATACGAATTGACGCCCACCACCCCCGGCTGCCGCGACGCACTTCCCTCGCGAACCACTCTTTCGCTGGCCGGGATTGTTTTGATACCTGGAGACGAGTTGAACATTCTGTCGACTCGATTTCAGGGAACCTTTCCGATGCTCCGTCCCACCCGTCGTTCATTTGCCGCCCTGTGTACCGCCGCCGTTGTCGCGGGTGTCACGGCCGCACCATCCCAAGCCGCACCGCCCAGCTTGTTGCGATTGTTCGGAAAAGCAAAGCCGATTGACGAAGCGGATTCATTTATTCTGACCGAAGAAGACGGCCCTTGGTTGTTGCTTGCCACCACATTTGTTGGGGAAGATGCAATGAGTCGTGCACAGCGGACGGCTATCGAAATTCGAAACGAACTGAAATTGCCCGCCTTTATCTACAAAGAAGACTTTAACTTTACCGGAACCCTTGGCCGTGATAACACGACCGGGATGTATTCTCGCTACGCGAACCCGCATCAATACCAGGCCTACGCGGTTCTGGTAGGCGAATACGACTCGGTAAAGAACAAGAGCATTGATGAAGATTTAGCCCGACTGAAGTCGGCGGACCTTGACGTCTTCCGGGATCCCAACGAGGTCGCTGCGGAATACAACACAAAAACGCCCGCGTCGATGATCAAAGCCTTCGGCGAACAACTGTTTAAAACTCGGAAAGGACGAGGACGAAATCCGATGTCCGCAGCATTCGTGACTCGCAATCCGCTGCTGCCGGAGTCCTTTTTTCAGCAGCCCGAAGTCGACTCGTTCGTCAAACAGCTGAACGAGGGAACCAAATTCAGTCTACTTGAGGCCGACGGCAAATTTACCGTCGTCGTTCGAACATTCAACGCATGCGGCACGATCGTTGGCGCCAAGAATCAAGACGACTTTATTCCCAGTGAAGAACGCATGGCCAAATTCGCTCGCCAAGCGGACAAAATGGTGCAAGAGCTGCGCAAACAAGGCGAAGAGGCGTACCAATATCACGACCGCGATCGGTCGGTCGTCACGATCGGCAGCTTCGAATCGTTGGGGCAAGAATTGCCAGGCGGTGGATTTCAATATGAACCCGAAATCCGACGGCTGATGCAACAGTACAGCGCGCTGAATCCGGCAACCGCGAAACGTGTCACCGGCCGACAAGGCGTCGCCGCCAACCATGTCGCAATGATCCCGTTCGATGTCCAACCGACACCGATTGCTATCCCACGCGTCAGCAAACGCAGTCTTTACAGCGCATTGCGATAAACAAACACGTCTCTGCAATTGACCAGGCCTTAGAGTTAGAGACCGTCCAGCTTAGTCCTGCGCTGGATACAACGCATCTCGTTGCCTACTTTTGCCGATGTCGCTCGCCGATCACTGCGTTCGGCGTGATAATACGCTAATCGCGTCCTGGCAATCTGCGTACCCTGGCCATGCCGGGCCACCGACTTCCATTGCCAGTTTGAATTGATCGGCGGCATCACGGTATCGGCCGCCCTTGATCAGCATCGTGCCATAGAAGAAGTAGATATCGGGCAACTGGTCATCAATCGCAACACATTGCTTGACAATCAATTCCGCTCCAACGTTGTCGCCTTCTTCGGCCAGTTGACTCGCACGCAATACTCCCGCCTGGATCCTTTCATCGGATGTCATCGGTGTTCGACCGAGCTCCTCGGTCAGTGAAGCGATTCGATAGCTTTCAAGCCACAGTTGATGCTTCGCAGGCAACAAAACACAAACAACCAGCACGCACCCCAGCACCAACGCGTAACGCTGACCGAGCCAATCTTTGGACAGCAGCACACCCACGATGCAGATGGGGAACAACATTTCCATGCTGCGATGCATGTCACCGGCAATCACAAGTGCAATACAAATCATTCCGATCACAACGACGACTGTCGCCCAGAACCCTGCGGGTCGAAATTTGAGATAACAGAAGTACAAAAAGAATCCCGCAAAACCCCAAAGCAACCGTTGCCCGAACCAGGCGCCGAACAAGAAGTTTTTCGGCGGAACCGACTGGATCAGTTTGAGATGCTCTTGAACATAGACGTCGGTGACATTGTCGGCGCCGCCAAAGAATGCGAACGCACGAACGACCAAGTACACCGCCGTCGCGCCAGCAATCACTGCGACAGATTTCTTCAGATCATACGCGTCCTTGCTGAACCGTATGCCAAGCACGATTCTGGCAAGTAACACGATTGGTAACGCGATGACGAATCGTTCATCAATCCAAGGGGCAAGCAAGCACGCGGCGCCAATCGACCAAGGGTTGTTGCTGAACGATGCGACCAGCATTAGCAAAATCAACCACGAATCAAAGTAGGCCAGCCATCCGGTCGACACGAAGTACCAAGGCGACATAGCTGCAAGCGCCACCACGAAAAAGGATTCCAATGTCGACAGTTCATGGCGTTGGCAAATTCGCACGACGTAAAAAAGTGTTGCAATACAACCGACAAACGGAAGCGACAAGAATTGCCAATCGCTCAAATGCGCGACGTTTCCTAAAACAGGAAACAGCAAGCGCCACTGATTGACACGGCTGTTGTGATTTGGAATCAGATCAAATGGGTTGGCCAATTGACGCAACGTGTCGTGGGCACGGTCGACCTCGGGCAAGAAAAACCCGTTCCACAACATCAATCGAGGTGAGAAAAAGAAAAGCGTCAGACATGCGGCGGCAATCGCAAGCAACAGAGCGGTGCCGATCTTCTTCCATCGCGCTGTCGAAGGGGGGACAATTTGCTCGTCTGACATAAATTGGCAATTGGAATATGAAAAACTGATATCTCGTGTCATCTTACCTGCCGGAGCATCAACCGGGGACACCGTGTGAGAAATCCGACGCCTTGGACATCAGATGGATGGATGCCCCAAAATGACCCGGTGATCAGCCAGCGATCCACGAAAATACTTTTGGAAACCGCGAAACTTGCTAGACGAAACTCCTCCATCCGATCCAGGCTCGATCCTTGAATCGACTGAGTCGGCAGCCTTGCCGGGCAATGCGATTCAACGACGCCGCGTCGTTGTAGGCTTACTGGTCGTGCTGGTGACGGTTTTCGGCGCCCTACTGTTACCGGTACCATTTGAGGGTCGGATGGCAACCGGACTGGGAGACCTGGTTCATGCGCCCCTGTTCGGTTCGCTGGCACTGGCGTGGCTTTTTGTGTGGCAACGTCTTGCTCCTTTAGATAACACGTCATCGAACGATGTTGGGCATGGACAACGCATTCATCAGGGACGCCGACTTGTTGCCCGCGGAGCCGTCGTGTGGATTTCGCTTAGCGTTTTCGGCGTTGGAATGGAGTTTCTGCAGAGCGGGACTGGGCGAAGTGCATCACGTCATGATGCGATCGCCAATTCGTTGGGAATCGCCGCGGCAATTGCCGGCTACACCGCTGTCTGGTTTTTGTCTCAACGTCGCACCCGCAGCGCCTGGGGCTTTGGAATGTTGGCGCTGGCGATTCTGGCATTCGCTTGGTGGCGTCCGATGATGTTGTTGGTTGATGTCGTTCGGATGCAAAAACAGTTTCCAGTACTGGCTTCGTTTGAGTCGTCGGAGGAACTGACGCGGTGGTACATGGGTACCGCCGAGGGAATTCTTGTGCATACCGATGCGACCGACGGAGAATATGCCTTCCAGGTCGACTACCAGAGGGCGACGTCTCCAGCGATCACATTGATCGATATGGTCCCGGACTGGTCTGAATATTCGGCACTGGAATTTGACGTCGCCGTGGACGCGACGAATCCGAATCCGATGTTGACGCTGTTGATTCGAATCATCGACGAACCACACAACGGGACCGGAGCGTTTCTGCACACGGTCGAATTACCGGGGGGGCAGCGCCGCCACATTCGGATTCCCTTTGCGGAATTCACCGCACAAAACGAAGGCGATTCGATCGATTTCCACCGGATGATGTTTGTTGACATTGGACCGCTGCAGCCCGGGGCGCCGACGCGAATTCGTTTCGACCGCATCGCCCTTTCCAAATGAGTCGGACCGCACAGTTTCGCTGACCGGAACGGAAGGTTCGTCCGACCGCGAATTCCGAATTGGGATTCCGCTAGGCAGGCTGTTAAACGTGCCTGTGGACGGGTACGATTCTCGTCATGACTCCGATGATGAAACAGTACCACGAGGCGAAGGCGGCGTGCGGTGACGCATTGCTGCTTTTTCGCATGGGCGACTTCTATGAACT
>JAGQPO010000518.1 GCA_020426665.1 Planctomycetales bacterium | reverse complement strand
ACCGAAGCGGAATGGGAATACGCTTGCCGGGCTGGAACCAAGACTGCGTATTCATTTGGTGATGACGCCGACCAGCTGGAAGATTACGCCTGGTTCTTTGACAACAGTGACGACACCTATCAGCGTGTCGGGCAAAAGAAACCCAATCCGTGGGGATTGTACGACATGCACGGCAATGTCTCCGAATGGGTACTCGACCAATTCACGCCTTACGATTCGATCAAAGAATCCGTCAACCCTCTGGTCGTCCCCAAAACACTGTATCCCCGTGTCGTCCGCGGCGGCGGCTGGGACGACGATCCGGAATTTTTGCGCAGCGCCGCCCGAAAGGCGTCTGCCGAAGAGTGGAAAGAACAAGACCCTCAAGAGCCTCGCAGCATCTGGTATCACACCGACGCCTTGTCCGTAGGGTTTAGAATCGTTCGTCCGCTGGAAGAACCCTCTCCCGAAGCCAAAGCGGAGAAATGGGATAAATCCGAACCCGAACAAAAAGACCCGGAAGAATAGAACGCGTGGGAGACACAACGATCCAACCCATTGATGTGTGGCGACATTTAACTCGGGCGAGAAAATTTGTGTCCGCCCAACTTTCACCGACCAATTCACCTCCTAACTCCCCTTCCCTTCTCAACACCGAGATTGCCCCGATGACCCAACCAACACGACGACAGTTCTTGGAATCAACTACGAAAGCTGCGGCAGCAGCGGCCACTCTGGCCGCTGCGTCGGCGCACACCGTTCATGCGGCCGAAGACAACTTGATTCGCATCGGCCTGGTCGGTTGCGGCGGGCGTGGCACCGGAGCAGCTCGAAACGCGTTGAGTGTCGACAACGGTCCTATCAAACTTGTCGCTCTCGGCGACGTCTTTGAGAACAAGTTGAAAAGCACACACACGTCACTTGCCGAAAGCAAAGACTTGGGCGAGAAAGTCGACGTTCCAGAAGAGCGGCAATACGTCGGATTTGACGCCTACAAAAAGGTGATGGATACGCTGGAGCCAGGCGATATCGTCGTCTTGGCCACCCCGCCCGCGTTTCGCTGGGTTCACTACACCTACGCAATCGAACGTGGGTTGAACGTGTTTATGGAAAAACCCGTCACCATCGACGCGCCGACTTCGGTCCGCATGCTGGAACTGAACAAGTTGGCGCTCGCCAAAAACTTGAAAGTCGCCGTGGGATTGATGTGCCGCCATTGCGTCGCGCGACAAGAATTGTTCGATCGAATTCAGAACGGCGAAATCGGCGATCTGACCATGCTGCGGGCCTACCGCATGGCCGGTCCGACCGGTTCCGCTGAAGCTCCGCCAAACAACGGCGACCTGAGTGATTTGCTGTACCAGATCAAACATTTCCACGGGTTCTTGTGGCTAAGCGGAGGAGCCGTCAGCGACTTTTTGATCCACAACATCGACGAATCGTGCTGGATGAAGAACGCTTGGCCCGAACGTGCGATCGCCTGCGGCGGACGACACTATCGTGGCGATGCAGTCGACCAGAACTTTGACGTCTATTCCATCGAATACACGTTCGCAGACGGCGCCAAATTATTCGTCGATGGACGAACCATGCCCGGATGCAAACGCGAATTCGCGAGCTTCGGACACGGCACCAAAGGCTCGGCCGTCATCTCGACCGCGTCGCACACACCCGCGAAAGCGCGCATCTATTCCGACCAGGCAATGGACAAAAGCAAATTGGTTTGGGAGTATCCACAACCGGAACCGAATCCCTACCAATTGGAATGGGATGATTTGATTGCTGCGGTTCGAAACGATACGCCCTACAATGAAGTGGAACGTGGCGTGATGGCCAGTGCGGTCACCAGCATGGGGCGAATGGCTGCACACACCGGCCAGGAAATCACATTGGAACAATTCATGAAACATGATCATGAATTCGGTCCCGGCATCGACAGCTTGACGCTTGATTCCGATTCACCCCTGATGCCTAACGCGCAAGGCAAATACAACGTGCCGATGCCGGGTTTGGTCAAGAATCGCGAATACCTGTAATCATTCCGTCGTGCGGTGACGCTGCCAATCAATTTCAAACGCCCGCTCATTGACCGGGCGTGCCTGGGGCAAATGCCCCGGTCCAGGCACGTCGCCCTCCGCCGACGACGAGACCAACATCGCTTGATCCAATGGATCAAGCCCGAGCGCTATTTGAAGTTCGCCGAGCGCGGAAAACCAGTCGGCTTGAGCCTCGACCAGTTTGATCTCGGACTCGTTCGCTTTTGTTTCCAATAGATTCAAATAAATCAAATCGATTTTGCCTTTCTCGAACGCGAACCGATAGCGTTCCAGCGTCTCCAGCGCGGCACGCAACGACATCTCACTTTGCCTGACAATCTGTTCGGCCAAGACCAATGAGTTGCGAGCGGTTTGAATTTCGGTTCCGATCTTGTCACGCGTTAATCGAAGCTTCTCGCTGATTTGAACCATCTTTCCGGATGTCGATTGAATCTTCCCCCGTGCCTTTCGACGCTGAATCGGTACTTCGCTTCGAAAGCCGATGACCAACTCGAATTCACCTTTATCATCTGACTTGGTCGCCGGTGGTCCCATGTCCTGCGATGCCTCGCTGACGAAGTCCAGCCTCGGCAACATGTTGTTACACGCCAGTTGACGATCCAGCTGCGTCTTTCGAAGCTCCAACTCCAATATCTGCGGCTCCGGTCTCCGATTGATCGCTGCGACATACTCCGCTGAGAAATCAAAATCCGGTTGAACTTCGATGCTGGGATAGCGATCGGGCAACCAAGCATCCGGCGGCACCAGCGGCTGTCCGGATTCGTCTCGCAAATACAGACTTAACTTGAACGACATCGCCCGATACTTCTGTTCGGATTTCAATCGCAACACTTGACGCTCAGCGATCAATTGCTGATTTAGAACTAAATCGATTTCCGCGAACTTCCCCGCCTGAACACCGACCCTGTATTGCTCGCCCCGCTTTTCCGCCAAATCAAGCAACTCACGCTGGGCCTGCAAAACGGCGCCCGCTGCGACCCACTTCCAGTACACCGAAATCGCTTCACGCGAAACGTCCAAAATACTCTTCTGGACCAATGGCGTAGCGGCCTGCTGATCCAATGAAGCCTGAAAAATGGCGACCCGCTGGGCGTCAATCGCTCGTCCTTGCAGCAACGGCTGTGCAACGCCGATTTTAAATTCGCCGGCATCATCGGTTTGTCGTTCCTTGTACCAAGGTTGATAAAAACCACGCCCGATTCGATATCCGGCCGAAAGATAACCGCCCCACCACGTTTGACGTGCGACGCCCAAGCCGTTTCGATAATTCTCGTAAAACCCGGTGGGTTCGGACAATGAGTGCGCGCTGAACTTCGTATCGTACGAGCCATAGGCTGATATCAGTTCGCCGCCCGCGATCCGCCCCAGCTCGCGAGACTGCAATATTTCTGGATAAGCGCGATACAAACTCGCAACGACATCGGCTAGCGTTAACGCTTCTTCGGCTCCGGAACCAGCATCATCACTGTCGCCGGAGTCATTCGCCGAGGGAGGATCGTTTAAATCGAGATCGCGAACGTCTGGCGTCGTATCGGTGGACGAAAAATCGTCCTCGACCATCGCCAAAAATGCAGCAAACGACTCCCTGTCCTCGTGCGATTCCGTGTCCGCGCGGTTGGCTTTAGCCGGCATGGAGCTCTGTGAAAACGCAATTCCTGCCTGAAAACTCCATATTGCGACCACAACCAGCGATCGAACAACTGCGATTCGCGGCATGACTGAAATTAACGGCGTAACGAACCCTAGGCCTTGGGCAACTTGACCTTCGGGACTTTCTCGTTGTTCACTCCCGTCGGCTCGTCGTCGGCGACGACAGGGGGAAATCCATTCAACTGACGCCATATCTCCTGACCGAGTCGAACCCGTTTTAGCAATACCCATCCGTTGGCGCGCACGCCCTGACGGAGGTATCGGTCATCCGGCCAGCCGTTCTCGCGTTCAAAATGGTTGTCAGGCGTAACCACCACTCGAAAGTAGCCTTTGCCATCATCAGTTGGAAAAACTCGGTTGACTTTTCCGCCAAACGTACCGACCGCCACGGACGGCCAGCCGACGAATTGCACGGCCGGCCAACCTTCGAATTGAATTCGCACGCGATCCCCTTCGTGGATCAACGGCATGTCTTTGCCGCTGACTTTCATTTCGACGGATAATTGGTCCGCTCGGGGCACGATCACAAATAACTGGTCGGCCTCTTTGATCGTGTCGCTGCCGGCAATTCCATTCCACTGCTGAATGTGTCCTGAACGCGGCGCTCGAATCTCCAGCCGATCCATTTCCGCCCGTTTGTTTCGCAGCTCCAAAAGCTCCTTTTGGACCGTGTTCAATTTCCCGGTCGCGCTGTTGATTTTGTCGTTCGCCTCCTGGTTCTTGATTCGAATATCCTGTTTTTTTGCCTCGATTTCTTCCTCTTTTGAGGCGAGGGCCGCGTACACCTCCTGCTCCGCGTTCTCTGACTTCAAAACTTTGGCCTCTTGCGAGTCCACCGCCCTTCGTTTCGAAAACAATTCCTCACGGGAAATCAGACCTTTTGGAAAAACATCCTCCGCGACCTGTAATTGATTCAGTTTGTCCTGCAATTCGGCCCGCAGGGCGGTCACTTCATTTTTTGCCTGTTCCCACTTTTGTTTGGCAGCCATCAGATCTTGCGCCAGCGACTTTTCCAGAGATTGTCCCGCTTGAAATTGCAATTGGGCGTTCGTTTTCGCGACCTCCAAACTGGCCTGTTCGGTCCCCAGTTTTGACTCCACCGCAATGATTTGTGTGTCTAACTGTGCGACTCCATCAGCAGCAAAGGGTGTCATTTGAAGCAACAATTCGCCTTCTTCGACGTAACTGCCCTCGCGTAGCCCCGGTTTGACGTAGCTGACCACACCTTTGGACTGGCTGAGCATCGGCTGGGGTCGCTGTTGAGGATCCAGCGCAACGACCACGCCGGTCCCCCGCGCCGTTTGACGCCACGGCACGAAGACCATTGCGACAATCGAAAGCACCAGGGCCAAAAAGGTTAGGCGACCAACGATACGTACAATCCGCCCGGTGCGGACCATTTGCAATGCGGGAAAATCGTCGACGTTTGTTTCGTGATCGTGCATGATGTTGAACGCTTAACAATAACGTTTAAGATTGGCGAACGGATATTCTGGTCGTGCATCGCTTTGCGACACCGTCGCAATTGCTGACAACGATCAACGTCCACTGCGGACTGTCGCTGGTAAGGCTCTTCCATAGCTGGTCCTGTTCCCCTGGACCGAATCCGTCTAATAATCCGTCGATCACCAAGACGCGCGGGCGCGACACGATCGCGCGTGCAATCATTAATCGGTCCTGTTGATCACGTGTTAACGGATAGCCGCCGGTTTGCAATTTGGTCGACAAACCACCCGGCAGTGAAAGAACGGATTCCAGCAGGTCGACATCCGTCAGCGCCTGACGAACTCGCTGCATCGAAAGATCCCTTCGTCCGAGGTTGACGTTTTCAGTAACGGTCCCGTGGAATATCTCAGGCGAGCCCGCGTATCCGACCAATGCCCCCGGTCGAGCGAGAGCACCTTCAACGGCCTCGAAAGCTCCCAACTGGATGACGCCGATTTCCGGCGTGATCTGTCCCGCAATCGCTCTTGCAAAAAGTGATTTTCCCGCCGAATCATCTCCGACAAGACACACGGACCATCCCGCATCAATTGAAGCTTGCGGGATCCGTGTTGTCCGGGTGGGACCGCGCAGGGCAAGGTCGTTCCAACTGATCTCCATCGGGCCCGACGGAAGGACGCCAATTTCAACTCGAGGATCCGCGGGAATATCCAGTAGATGGCCAACCTTGTCGATGCCGGCCATCATATCGTAAAACTTCTCTAGCGATTTACCTGCCTTGGCAAATGCCCCCACAACAACCGTCACCACGAGTTCACTGGCGACCAATTGACCAAGCGTCAATTGACCGTTGATGACTAACCACCCTCCCAAACCCAACAGAACGGTCGAGGCGACGGCTTGTAATCCGACGGCAAAAATGACTTGCCGAATGACGACGCTGAATTGTTTCTTCCTTGCCCTGACGTATTCGCTCGTTAACTGATTGGCCCTTAAAATCGCGAGTGTCTCTCCGCCTCCCGATTTAAACGCGTTCGGCATCGACAAAACGTCCTGCAACCAATGTGCGACGGCATATTTCGTCTTGGATTCCTTGATCGCAGATTCGATCCCGCCATGGCCGAGAAGCCACGTAAAGAACACCATTGAAAAGACCAGGACGATATCGAATCCAAGCAAGAACGGATGGTAGAACGCCAGCAATACCAGTCCCAAAACCGTCGTTAAGGCAACCGAAACCCCGTCCAGCAGCAACACCGCTGTCGCCTTTTGAATCGTCATGATGTCGAACACGCGGTTGGCAAGTTCTCGCGGATATTCGCCCACCAATGAACGTTGGTTTGCCCGCGGAAAACGATGAGCCAAATCACTGACGATTCGTACAAATTGTCGACGCTGGATGATTTCGACAACCCAAGTCTGCAAAATCTTCAACACGGCTGCGATTGCCAGACATGTCATCAACATGCCCGCAAGAACCACCAGCGGTTGGAAATAGGTCCCCCAACTAACGACATTCACTAACCCCTCAATGACCAACGGGGTCGCCAGCCCCAACACACCGCTGACCCCGGCGAATAAAACCACAAGTCCGATGTCGCGGCGGTCCAAATTCAATAATGCGATCAACCGCTGTATCGGCAATGCATGTTCGTGCTCCCCGCCCGAACCGTTGTGATCATGTGAACCCGACAACGTTTCGCATTCAAACTCCTTCTTGGCCACCATCATCCGAATGCTCTCTTGGGGCTCCAACAAACGTCTCAAGTCAGGCTTGCCGATACTGCAATGTTCAAATTCGTCACCAATTCGCGACGCGATGATCTTGCGGCCTTCGGGACGTTCCAGCACAAGTAATTCGCCACTAGGCAGCGAAAAAACCACCGCGTATCCTTGGCGAATAATCGCAAATGTCTCGTCGACGGACTGATAAGGCGTTGGACGCAGAAAAATATCCGACGCCTCTGCAGCTGCAATCAATCGATCCACGATGTCGATGTTTTGCTGAGAAACAGAATCCAGGGCCGTCGGTTGCGTGTGGACTTGCACATCCAACGCTATCACCAACGACTCAATCGCCTGCTTGATCGAACGAGTCGACGTCATTACCGGATTGATTTCCATGTCGTCTGGTTGGATTTCATCATGATCCATGAAAGCCTTCCCCATGGAGCGACCGACTCCAATTGTTGTGAAACACGATTTGGTCCATTGGCCGTCTTCTTTTCAAAGGATGCTGTCGCAGTATTTTCGAACGAAGGCAAGTGGTTTTGGCTGTCATCGGCACAGACCGAGTGTTCCGTCAATTCTTAGTTTTGGGGTACGACGGACTTCCAGTCCGTCGGCGAGTTTTGTGGTACGACGGACTTCCAGTCCGTCGACAATTTTCGATTTCTGGCGGACTGGAGGCTGGACGAAGCACCAGCTCCGAAATTCGATCCCCTGCGGGTTTCGGCCCAGCTCAATCCGTCGGCTCGCTCAGAACAAATCGGTGCCCTGAGTACCACCAAAGAATAGGCATTGGGGCCAGCATGCCCAATCCCCCTGAGATCGCACATACGGGCCACGAAACCCCCAAAATCGCGCCGGCCAGTGCCGCCGTCCCGACGCCAAACGAAACAATAGGGATTAACGTCAACCCCATGACGAACATGAAAATCATTCCCCGTGCTCCTTGAAACACGTCGGGTGTGCCTTGGGGCATCGGCCGCAAGTCCGTCACCGCTGAAACAAAGTTGATCGTCGACGCAAACGCCAAACTGAGCGCCGCGCCGGCAAACATCTGTGATAGCGAATCGATCCAGGGTCGCGTCGTCACCGCCAGTGCCGGCAAACAGAATGCAAATTCAATTGCGATCAGTATTGTCGCGGTGCCACACACCATTCCGAATGCAATCGCCAGCGGATGAATCGGCAATACTTGGTACCAAGTTAGAAGCCGACGGCTAGCAGCAAACCCAGTCTGAGCCGTCATCGTAAATAAGAATCCTACATACATCGTTGCCGCAATTGACACGGGAACGGCATACAACCGCAGTTGTGCCGGCATCGCAGCAGGATCCATTCGAATCACCAGCGCGGCTGATACGGCTGTAACGCACCCAAGAATAATGACCCCAGGCACCAATCGGCCGGTGCGACGCAGCACACTGGTGACTTGAGACCATGCCACCGGCCCGACACCTCCCATCCATCCAAACATCGGCAACCACTGAGTCCGCTCGGCCCGCTTGCTGGAAAATCCATAGACGTTGCCGCCTTTGACCCGTTCTAACTTTTTGATCCTCCGCCCTACCCCGGCAACTGCAAGCTCTGAAAACCCGCCGTTGGATTGGTAACACGTCACCAGAACCCCAAGGATCAAGCCCATCGACCAAATCATGTTTACGACCAGCGACGTTCCGACACCACTTACCATCACGGACGCAAAGGGGCGAAACGGCATTCCCAAGATCCGTGCCG
>JAGQPO010000517.1 GCA_020426665.1 Planctomycetales bacterium | reverse complement strand
ACGTCAGCGCAGCACGATCGGTGTAGGTGCCCACGTCTCGCTGATCGATCGACCCACACAGGGCTGAATCGGAAACACCCCGCCGCGCGCGATCGGCAACTTCCACCGCGATGGGGTGCTCGGCGCGCAGCACGTCACGGCGACTGACTTGACCGGCAAGTCGGGCGCCATCCAAGATCGGCAGTCTGCGATAGGGCGTTTCCTGAAACTTGTGTGCGACGCTGATCAATGTGTCTTGGCAGCTGATGATTCGATTGCGATCCAGATTCATGTAGGCGCCAACAATCGTTCCAGGAATTTGGTCGTACATCGCCGCGACCAACACTTTCATCGCAGTCTTTTCCGAAAAGATCCCCAGGAACGCGCCGTTATGATCCAACACCGGGGCGCCCGAGATGCGTTTTCCAAGAATGTGGTCGATCGCTTGAAAGACGTCATCGTCTTTCCCAAGGGTGATCAGGTCGCGTTTCATAAACTCCCCGGCCAAAGGAGCATTGATTCCTAATCGGCTCGCGACTTCAACCGATTCGGTCATCGCTTTCATACTGCCTTTTTCGCTAAATACACCCAAGTAATTCCGACCGTCGTCGATGACAGGGGCGCCAGAAATATTGTCCCGCAACAGCATCATGACGCCGTCAAGAACATTGGTCTGGGGCGAGAGAGTCACCAAATTCCGACGCATAAAATCCCGGGCAACTTTTACATCGTTCATTTTGAATCGCTCTCAATGGAAAGAAGTGTGGTTTCGAGCCAGGCGAAATTGGGCGGCATTGATGACACGGTTGGCCGTCACGGTTGGCGCGTTGTACCGGTCGCCGGAGTTTGATAAAGACCTCGATTTTTCGTAGACGGTTTCCGGAACGATCGCTGAAACGCCAGTCAATTATACCGGATAGGAACGTCGAAAAACAAATTTCGTAATATTCCCCAACATCCAACCCGAACAAATTGGTAAACTGATGTACTGGTGAATGTCTGCAACAGGAAATGTTGCCGGTAGGAATTCGATACGAGATTTTTCACCATGTGCGATGCGAACGACGACCCGTCAACTGCGCTCCCATCCCCAAAGAAATTGCGGGACCCGTTGACTCGGACCGCATCCAATCTCGGTGTCAGGTTTGAATTGTCACTCAAACGGTTGCAGGCTACCGGGCGGTTCAATCAGGAACAATTGCGATTGGTTGAGGAGGAGTTCCAACGTTTGTGGGATTGTGACGATTCGCTCCATCATTCGTTCGATCACATCTCGTCGATCAAGCCGGGCGAGCAAATCGATCGCTACTGCATCGAAGAACTATTGGGATGCGGCGGCGAAGCGCACGTGTTTCGCGCTCGCGAGTTGGGATCCGGTCGAATCGTGGCGATCAAGATTCTGCACAACACCAGGACCAGCGAGCGTTTTCATCGTGAGATGAATTTGGTGCAACAGTTGGCCCACCCCAATATCGTCACGGCGTACGAAGTGGGCGAATTTCACTCAATGCCCTTCATTGCGATGGAATTGATGCGAGGGCCCGACCTGAACGCACTGGTTTTGGTGAAAGGTCCGATCGATTGGCGTCAATCATCTGCGTACATCTTGCAAATTGCTCGTGCGCTTGATCACGCGCATTGCCGCGATCTGATTCACCGAGACATCAAGCCCGGAAACATCATTTTCAACGGCGATGATCAAGTGAAGTTGGTGGATCTGGGGCTCGCATCAATGGCGATGCCGACCCAAGACGATGAACCACAGTCTTTACACCTGACGCGAGAAACACAGATCGCCGGAACGTTGCCTTACATGGCTCCGGAGCAAGCAAAGTCGCTATCCAGGGCCGACGTAAGATCAGACATTTACAGCTTGGGGGCAACCTGGTTTTATTTGTTAACCGGTAAGACTCGGGTTCCCGGCAAGACCTTTTCGCGACAATATAAGAATTTGGTCACGAAAAGGAAGTTTCGTAGGTATCCGCCGGAATGTTTGCCGGAGTGCTTGAGTCGCATTCTGGACCGAATGGTTGCCTACGATCGAGGGCTACGTTACCAGGATTGTGCGCAATTGGCGCAAGACCTCGGGCAATCGCTTTCGGATTTGGGACAGAATGTGACGTCAGCGCAATTGCGGGTATTGATCGTCGAAGATAGCCAAAGCGACATGTTTTTGGCGATTGAATTATTGCGAATGGCCAATGACAGTTTGTTGATTCATCAGGCGACGACTTTGGCCGAGGGAATGGCGATTCATGAGGAAAAACGGGTCGATTTGGTCTTTTTAGATCTGACACTTCCCGACAGCTCGGGCGTAGAAACCGTCACGAGGTTTCGCACGCAATGGCCCCTGTGCCGATCGTCGTGTTATCGGGAACGTCGGACGATGAAATCGCAACGGCATGTGTCCAGGCGGGCGCCAATGAGTTTATCTCGAAGATGGATTTGACGGCACACCAGCTTGAGCGAGTGATCTTCGTTACCCTCAGCCGCAATGCGGCGATGTAGGAGCGGACCATGAATCGTCGCTCCACAAGCTCCGATGGATCTGCAAAGACAATGATCGGGCTTGTCGGTGCACTTTGGATCATCCTGGCGATCAGCATGTCGATTCATGTCGGTTGTCTGATTGCCGCGCATTGGTGGTTTGACCAGTGGACTTGGCCCAACCATCCCGTACATTCCAGCATCGAAATTGCAGGCGGAATTGTCGCGATCGGTGTCGCGTGGATGCTGCTGTCGCTGCAAAGAATTGGGGCGGGAACAAGCTACAATGTTTGGATCGCATCTGCATTGCTGGGGATGGGGATTCTGGACTCTCTGCATGCAATGGTTCTGGTCGGCCAAGGGTTTGTTTGGTTGCACAGCGCGGCGACGTTGCTTGGTGGAACTCTATTTGCGATGGTGTGGTTGCCCGGCCATTGGCAACATCGACTACGGTCGTGGCCTATCGCAGTGGCCGCTTCGGCGTTGATCTTCGGAATCGTCTCGATGGTCTTCTCTGACAAATTGCCATCGATGTCAGACGAAGATGGATTCACGGCTCTTGCGAAAGTGCTGAATATTGGCGGCGGCGTTTTGCTGTTCACCGCCGCCGTACGATTGTTGATCACCTTCCGTGCGACGGGTAATTTTGATGATCTGCTGTTCTTCCTTCACTGTGCACTTTTTGGTGCCGCGGCAATCATGTTCGAGCAGTCCAAGTTGTGGGATTTTCCTTGGTGGGGCTGGCACTTTCTACGATTGATGGCCTATGGGGTCGCTCTTTGGTTTGTCGTCAAGACGGACGCTCGGGCATCCGACGCACTACGGCAGCAAGCCCTTACATCGGCCCGTCTGAGTGCATTACAGGAGAACGCCGAGCAATTGAAATATGCCAACGCCGAGTTGCGTCGTGAGCAGTATCTTGTCAATTCGCTGGTCAATACGATTCCCGACGCCGTGTTTTTCAAAGACATGCAAGGCAGGGTCATCCGCGCCAATCAGGCGATGGCGAATGACGCGGGTTTTCACTCACCCGAGGAATTGATCGGTAAAACTGATAAAGAGATTTGGGCGGGTGACTTCCATTTGCAAACCGAGGTCGACGAGCAAAAGATGATGCAGGACGGAACATCCGTCGTGAACAAGGAAGAAATGCCGATCGGTAAATCCGGCGATCGACGGTGGGTGTTAGTGACCAAAATGCCGCTTCGGAACGTCGATGGACAGGTTACGGGGCTGTTTGGCGTTGCACGAGACATCACCGAAATCAAATTGCAGGAAATTCAGCGAAAAGAACAGGCCGAAGCGCTCGCCGCGGCCAAAGAGGCGTTGGAACGAAGCAACGCCGATCTTCAACAATTCGCTTATGTCGCCTCGCATGATTTGCAGGAGCCGCTTCGCGCCGTCGCCGGTCATTGCCAATTGCTGGAAATGGCATTGGGTGACCATCCAAATGAACGTGTCACTCAATTCCTGCATCACGCGGTAGATGGCGCCAAGCGGATGCAAGAATTAATCAACAATCTGCTTGAATACTCGCGAGTTCAAACACGAGGCAAGCAGTTGATTCAGGTCGATTTGAACGACGTCGTCAATGATGCCATGGCCAATCTGAAGGTTTCCATCATGGAGCACGATGCAACCATTCATGTAGCGGATTTGCCGCGAATCAAAGGAGATCGCGACCAACTGGTTCGTCTCTTCCAAAACTTAGTCGGAAATGCAATCAAGTTTTGCGGCGACAAACGTCCCGAGATTCAAATCGGTGTCCAGGAAGAATCGGACCACGTGCTGCTTAGTGTGCAAGACAACGGAATCGGTTTTGAAAACGAATACCGAGAACGAATCTTCGTCATCTTCCAAAGGTTGCATTCGCGAACGCAATACCCTGGAACCGGTCTGGGGTTGGCGATCGCGAAGCGGATCGTCGAACGTCACGGTGGACAAATTTGGGTAGAATCGGAACCTGGATCCGGCAGCACTTTCTGGTTCACTCTCCATTCCGAATAACCGGTGCACGTGATGAAAAGTAATTTTGACAACAGTCGGTGCGTCGAGATTCTATTGGTCGAAGATAGCCCTAGCGATGCCTTGTTGACTCTTGAGGCGTTGCGGGAAAGTCGAGTCTCTCAGTCGCTTCATCGTGTTGAGGTTCATCATGTCAAAGACGGCATTGATGCGTTGGCATATCTTCGTCGAGAGGGCTGTTATGTCGATGCGACCATGCCCGATGTTGTCCTGCTTGACCTAAACATGCCGCGCAAAAACGGGCATGAGGTGCTACAGGAGATTCGGGAAGATGAGGTCCTTCATCACTTGCCGGTGATTGTCTTGACCACCTCCTGCGATGAGAACGATGTATTGATGGCATATGGAAGGCACGCAAATTGCTACATCACCAAACCGGTCGACATGACTGATTTTGTCACTGCGATGCGCTCCCTCGGCGACTTCTGGTTCGGTTGGGTGACGTTGCCTCCGGTAGGAGAATGATGTCAGCGGACAATCGTCGGTCCGCCTGTTTGGGTGCTCAGACTTGCTGCATCCATCTGATTGCGGTTTGCGGATCATTTGAAAGCAAATTCCGCGTGAAACCTCTTGCGAAGTTGTTTCACGGCAGTTCGGATCGTACGGATTGCGAGGGTTGCAAGTCGACGAGGTGGTCGGATTGAACGTGTTGGAACGGTTCATTAGGCGGCGAAATCCGATTCGACCGATTGAATCAATGAAATTGGTCTTCGCATATCCTGTCCCTTGTTGCTGGTCTTGAGTTGTGACACAAGCGGCCACTCGCACCTTCAACCGGCTTTACATCGCCATCGTTCGGATGCACGATCTGTTTTGGCGAATGGCCGAGGCGTTGGGCGAAGTTTGCGTAGAGCAATTTAATCGAATCACGTCATCGATGGCCGCGCTTTGCGCCACGATTGTCCTGGCGATACGGCCGCGCAGTTGGACGCCACCGGTTCGCCAGGTGTTTGCTCGTCAGGTACTTTTTTCCGCGGTCGACGCCATTCCGGCTGCGCTTCGGTTTGCGGCCGCGGTTGGTATTCTGTTGATTGTCCAAGCGACGATGTGGGTTGATATGGTAGGGGTCGCCAGCGAAGTGATCGCCCCGATGTTGTGGCGATTGATTGTCCGCGAGATTGCGCCACTGCTTGCCTGTCTGGTTGTGATTGGACGCAGTGGCATCGCGATCAGCACGGAATTGGGGGCAATGCGTGCCGGGGGAGAGGTCGAAGTACTGGACTCGCAAGGCATTGATCCGATGACGTACCTGGTGATGCCTCGGGTGTTGGCGGTCATGTTAAGTGTGTTCTGTTTGGCGGTTGTGATCGCCGTGACCATGACCGTCACAGGTTACGTCGTGGGGTCACTGATGGATGCGATCCGCACGAGTTGGAGTGGATTCTTTTTGGAGATTTCGCACAACTTTGATATCGAAGACCTGGTCTTCTTTGCATCAAAGACATTGATCGCCGGCGGCTTCGCGGGCGTGATCTGTTGTTTGGAAGGCATCGGAGTCAAGGGAGCGATGACGGACGTGCCTCGTGCAACAAGCCGCGCGGGGATCCGAGCTCTGACGGCGGTATTTGCTGTATCAGCAACACTTTCGATTCTGTTTTATGACAGATTCCTGATCTTTAAATTCGGGTAATGATCATGAACAGGCAATCCCCCGGCGACACTCAATCGTCGCCGCCCGTTTTAGAATTGGACCAGGTTTCATTCCGTCGACGCGGTGAAACGTCGATTCATATGGATCGATTTTCCGCTTCTGTTCGTGCGGGGCAACTGATCAAGTTGGGCCTGATGCGTCGTCACGATCCGCGTGACCTGGTGTCGTTGTTGATCGGCTTGCATCATCCACATGCCGGGACGATACGTTATCGCGGGCGGGACTGGCTGGGATTGAATTACTCGCGACACTTTCGAATGCGAAGCCGGATTGGTCGTGTTTTTGCCGGATCTGCATGGGTGCAAAGCTTGACCGTCCGCGACAACATTCGTTTGGCGATGTCGCACCACGGTGTCGACAAAACGCAAATCAAGGCTCAGTTGAATGAATGGGTCGAAAGATTGTCGGGTTCACGAGTTCCTGAAGTCCGCCACGCACTGCGAAACAGACCTTCGTTTGTGGAGCCATCTGTCCTTCAGATTTGTCAGTTCATTCGAGCGTTTATCCATCAACCAAAGTTGCTGATTTTCGAGCGGCCGCTCCGTTATCTTGTTGATGAAGCTCAATCCAATTTGGTTGCGGCGATCGAAGATCTTCGATCCGGCGGGACTTCGGTGCTGTGGTTCACCGGTGATGGGGCCGACCCGGAAGTGTCATTTCAAGGTGCCGTCAGTCACTGGACGTTGACGAATGACACGCTGTGTGGGGACGATCATTTCCGGGAAGGTGATTCGCACAATCAACACGGTGGTACAATCGCATGAACGAGCCCTATCGGTTGCGATACACCAACCAGATTGTCGGCGTTTTCTTGTTAATCGTCTTGATTATCACGACGGCCGTATCGGTCTTGTTGTTCAGTCGACTTCTTGTGACGCGTGACCATTTTTACGTCACGGCGACTGAAGAGGAAGCAAGTGGGTTGCGGTCGGGGACAGAGGTGTTGATGCTGGGGCAATCCGTCGGTCTGGTCGACGAACTGCGTTACTTTCCGGACAGCGATCTCGTCCGCGTCCGGCTTGCGATCGACTCGGATTTCGAGGAACAAATTACATCGGATTCCGAAGTCACACTGAATCGAAAGTTTGGGGTGGGGACGCCGGTACTGACCATTCGTCGTCGAAAGTCGAACGACCGCCAGGGCAAACCAATTCCTCTGGAACCCGGTCAATCAATTGGTCGATTCCGCGGCGAGGTCGATGCGGTCGATAAGATGTCGTCGGACATCGAAACAGCCAGCTCCGCAATCGATCTGGCGGGGAATTCCATCGCGACGACGATGACCGATTCCATCGACCCGGCCTTTCGTCAGGGCGAAGCGGCGTTTCAGTCCTTCGAAAAGACCAGTGAATCGTTGCGTGGTGAAGTCACCGCAACGCTCGCCGAGATCCGTCGCACAACGGCGTCGCTGGAAAAAGAGATGCAGGGTCTATCGCAGCGCGTCAATCACCTGATCGACAGTGATATTCGCTCGGCGGTGGTTCGAGTCCAAGAGTCAGCCGTTGCCGCGACAGATGCAGCAAGAAGCGTTGAAAAGACCGCGGAAACGATCGAATCAAAAAGCGAAATGACAAACGAAGACGTCGCCAAGACACTCGCCACACTTCGCGAGACATCGTTATTGATTCAAAAGTTGACGAATGAATCCCGCGAGGTCGTTCGAATCGTCCGCAGCGAAGCCGAGGAGCTGCCTGGTACAACGGCGCGCGTCAATGATACGATCAGCGACACACAGGAATTGGTCGGCGATATCAACGATCACTGGCTGTTGCGCCGTTACCGGAACGAAGCCGGGCCGACGAAACAATTGTCGCCTTCATCGGTTCGCGGCGGGAGCGTGCGATAATGGGGCCGCATTTGGAATTATTCCGAAAGCACTGGATCGCCGGCGCGATCATGTTGTGCGTGGCCGCCGCGCCCGGATGCTCGACAACACCCAAGCAGGTTGTGCCAAAGGATTCCTCGTTGGTACGTGACGTCGAAGCAGGTCGCGTGGCATTTGACGAAGGCGATCTTGATGAAGCGGAAAAAAAATATCGCCGAGCCTTGCTGCGGGCCTGGGCGATTGATGATCCTTATGAATCGGGGACCGTTGCATACAATCTGGCTGCGGTTTTAACCAGCCGTTTGCATTATGGCGAGGCGCGGGACTGGTTGACCGACGCACGAGTCGAATTGTGCCGCGCGCAATCTTCCGCCGGCAACACTTGGCTTTTGTCGGCGGAGATCGCGATGGCGGAAGAACGTTTCGAAGACGCCGATCGGTTGGTTAAATATGCGGCGCTCGCGTGCCCTCCCTGTGACGTTGATGACACGCATTGCTTATGTGGTCCGTCGGGAAGTTGCTGTGGCGAAGAATGCAGCGAATGCTGTCTGGTTCGATTGCCGGTGATTGGTGCCAAGGTGTTGGAGAAATCGGTCGACCGAGATTGTCGGCAAGGGTACGATGCCCGCGTGGAACTGACCAAAGCCCGATTGGCCGCGAAGCAGTGTGACGTTTGCGGGGCAGAGCATCATTTGGCGTTGGCGCTGGATTTGTCCCGAGACGTCTGTGACCTTTCTCTGCAAGCCGATTGCCACGATGTTGCAGCAGCCATTCACGATGCCAAGGCGGAATTCGTCCAGGCGGGGGCCCATCGTGACCGCGAAGTCAAATTGTTGCGTTGCGCCGGGTTGTACCGTGAGATCCCGAACATCCTGGATGCGGCTGCCGTGTCGTACTGCTCCGCCGAGCGACTGGAATTGGCGGTCGATCGCATCCTGCGATCGGCGCGTATCCATCTGGCACGTGGCAACGCGGATCTGGCGTGGAAGCGGATTCGCGAAGCCGGCGAAATGTCGGAATGCTGTGAGTGTGAATGTGTCAAGATTCGACTCGCACTTACCGCAAAAATCATTCAGGATACGTTCGTGGCGGACAGCGGATTGGAGCCCCCTGCGAATGATTCGACGACGGAACCTGAGGCGGATCCGTCAAACTTCTAACGGTCATGCCCCGGTTTCGCGTCCGGTCGAATTACACTCTATTCGTTACTTGGGGCGTTCAACGATGATCCGTTAGTTTTTAATTTCACGATATGTCTTCGATTTATCAACGGCTGATCAGTCTGCTACTGATTGTCTTTCCCGGCACGGCGATTTCCGAGGATTGGTATCGCTGGCGGGGGCCTCATTTGGATGGGATCTCGACCGAAACGCGGTTGAATTGCGATTGGAAGAACGACCAAGCAAAGCTGGCTTGGAAAGCTCAGGTGGGCACGGGTTTTTCTTCAGTCGTCGTCAAGGACAAGCGGGCGTTCACGCTGGGGCACGTCGATGATCAAGATGTCGTCTATTGCTTGGACGTTGACGATGGTAACCAGCAATGGAAATTCGGTTACCCCGCAGAGCTTGGCGACCGTGACTTTGAGGGCGGGCCGACATCGACGCCGACCATTGATGATGATCGAGTCTATGTTCTGGCCCGTGCCGGCGAGCTGTTTTGTTTTGACGCCGCGTCCGGCAAAGTGAACTGGCGAAAACAGGTCGCGGACGAAGCGAGTGTGCGGCTGCCCGGCTGGGGATTCTCCGCCGCGCCCCTGGTCGTCGGCGAAATGTTGTTACTGAACATGGGCGAGTCCGGTGTCGCAATCGACAAACGAACCGGTGAACTGATTTGGAGTTCCGCCGATCGCGAGTGCGGCTATGCAACCCCGGTCGTGGTCGGCGAAGGAGCATCCGCGGTGGCTATCTTCGCGTCCGGTAAAGCTTACACGGGCGTTGAAGCTAAATCGGGAAAGCAACTTTGGTCGGAGCGTTGGTTAACAAGTTTTAATTGCAACGCGGCCGACCCAATTGTTCACGACGGAAAAATGTTTCTGTCGTCGGGCTACAATCGCGGCGCGGCATTGTTTGACATGACCGGTGAAACGCCAAGTTTGATTTGGAAATCAAAGGAGATGAAGAACCAGATCCATGGCTGTTTGTTGTACAAGGAACATCTATACGGAATTGACGGTGATATGGAATCCGGCGCTCGGCTCCGCTGTATGGAGTGGTCGACCGGCGAGGTTGTCTGGTCGGTGGATGACTTGCACCCCGGTGGACTGGCGATCGCCGGAGGCCGGTTAATTCTTTTGACCGAACCAGGCGAATTGGTGGTAGCGCCCGCTTCACCACAGGGTTGGACGCCGACGTCGCGAGCGACGGTCACCGGCCGTAAATCCTGGACCGCACCGGTGATCAGTGGCGGGCGAATCTTTTGCCGCAGCATCGATGGCCTGGTCGTGTGCGTCGACTGTCGTGAGTAGAATGAAGGCGAAAAGTCTACCTGCCATCTTTCCCTGTTAGCTGAAATCCGCAAGAAACTCATGCGACGACGAACATTCATTGCCGGTACAGCGGCCGCAACCGCACTGGTTTCCGCTCCCAAGATCCGTGCCGCCTCGAAAGACAAAAAGTATCGAACAGCGCTGATCGGATCGGGATGGTGGGGCATGAACATCCTGCGCGAAGCGTTGGCCGCCGGTCAGACCAGCGTGGTCGCACTGTGTGATGTCGATCAAGATCGGTTGGAGATTGCTGCGGAGGAAGTGAATGACCTTTCGGGTGATTCACCCAGGACCTATGCCGACTATCGCGAGCTGTTTGAAAAAGAAGACGTCGAAATCGCAATCATTGCGACGCCGGACCATTGGCATGCACTCAACACGCTTGCTGCGATCGAAGCCGGCGCCCACGTTTTTATTGAAAAACCAACCGGCCACACGATTGGTGAAAGTCAAGCCATCTTGGCCGCCTCGCGCGCTTCGGACCGAATCATTCAAGTCGGTTTGCACCGCCGGATTGGGCCACATCATGTTTCAGGTATGAAGTTTCTGAAGGACGGTGGCGCCGGTGATGTTGGAATGGTTCGCATGTTTGTCCACAGTCGCGGCGGTATCGAGAATCCGTCCAAGAATAGCGATCCGCCAGAGAACTTGGATTGGGAGATGTATTGCGGTCCGGCACCGCTTCGCCCGTACTGTCGACAAATTCACCCCGGTGGGTTTCGCCACTACCTGGATTTTGCAAACGGAACTTTGGGCGATTGGGGGGTGCATTGGCTGGATCAAATGTTGTGGTGGTGTGACCAGCAATCGCCAAAGACGGTTTACTCAACCGGAGGCCGGCCGGTCCGAGGCGAGGCGATTCTTACCGAGTCCGAGCAGACCAGCGACGCGCCGGACAGCCAAATTGCCACGTACGAATTTGAAAACTTTACGGCAACATGGGAGCACCGACGCTTCGCCGGACAAGGTCCCGAACAAACCAGCATCGGATGCTACTTCTTTGGCGACAAAGGGACGTTTCACATCGGCTGGCGCGACGGGTGGACGTTCTATCCGGCTGATTCGAAACAGCAGATCATTCACCAGGATTCTCAGTTGCAAGAACCCGATGGACACAACATGCAATTGCTGTGGGCGGACTTCTTGCATTCCATCGAAACGGGAAAACAACCGACCGCGAACATTGAAATCGGGCACCAAGCGACGACGGCCAGCTTGCTGGGAATGTTGTCATTGAAACTCGGTCGAAGTGTCCGTTGGGATGGAGAAAAAGAACAGGTCATTGGAGACGATGAAGCCAATCGTCTGTTGAAACGTGAGTATCGTGCACCATGGACGTATCCGGCAATTGGCTGAACGAGCCGAGATTGCGTTCATGTATTCCGTCGAATTTTGATTTTAGGACGCCGCGTGAAAGGCCGATGGCGAGAAAGGATTTAGTAGCCGTTGGCGTCTCGCCTTTTAGTGACTGTCCAGCTTAGAGCGTTTTAACGATCCCCATCCACTGTGGCCCAATTCTCCGAGGTCGGCCAAACCGGCCACGGAGTGTCCGGCGACATAGGTGTTGGGGTTTCATAACCAGCGAATTGTAAAAACAATAGCGTTTTTCAAGTTCCAGGCTAAGAAAATCATCGCTGATCGGTTGTCATCGCGTTCAATAGGTGCGTCCTAAATTGTCTGGACCGCTGCGATCTTTCCTCGACCATCCAAAACGCGATTCTGACATGCACGACTTATCACAACAGAAAATATTAATTTGTGGCGTTGTATTCCTCGTTTTCGCCGGATTGATGTGCCCTGTTCATTCCATGGCGCAAGAGCAGGAAACCGATCAGAGGGAGACTCCGCGACGGCAGGACAAACACCTGTCGGTGCCGCAGACCGCTGAACAAGAGAAGGCCAGTGGAATCTCGGGACGCAAGCCAATGCAATTACAGGAGTCAAACGAAATCATGCGGACTTTGAATGTCGGATTTGCATTCGACCCTGGTGTTGGGAACTATGACGGAGTCGTAGGTTCGGCCGGAGACGTGTGGAACTTTGTCAGTGTTGGGACTACGGCAAAGGACTTCATGCGCAATAGCGATATGAGTGCCAGCACGGCCCGTATCCGAATCTCACGCCATGACGGCGCATGGGGCATCAAAGGCCACGAAGGCGTTTTTCATGGTTACATTTATGACAATTGTCAATGCAAAGATCTGGAGGTCGCGTTTCTGGATCTACAGCCGGGCAGCTACAAGGCGTACGTTTTTGCCCACGGCGACGCCCCGAATCAGAATGCAAACATTGAAATCGTGGTCGGTGGTAAGAGTCTGGGATCAAAAGCCACTGCCAACGACGGCACCTACGGCTATCGATCGCACAAAATGATTGATGGCGTCCAGTACGTGAGCTTTGATTTTGGTGTTGGCGTCGGCGACGAAGTCCGATTCATCAGCCATCGCGATGGAAGTGGCTATTCGATGTTCAACGCAATTCAATTGGTGCCAACCGGCGACGACAGGTCAAATCGCCGTACAGCGGCTTCAAGTTTGGGCGGACAACCGACGTCGTTTGCAGGTCCGGAATAACGACTCCACTTGAATCGCCAAACCAGAAATCCCGCGGTGGTCAATCAAAGTCTCCGCCGAGTTCATGATCAACTTCGATATCGAAAACAGAGTCGACGTCGTTGCCAGATCGTTCCCGGTCGTCGGATGAACTTGCACCGCTATCTTCGACCGTCGAGTTCGAAGGGGCCCACAGGTTCCCGATCGCGGCTTCCGAATGCACTTCATCGACGGCCTGCGTGGCGAGTTCGAACGAATCCGATGATGAAGAGTTTTCGAATTCCAAACCAATATCAATGCTCTGGATCTCTGCCAAGTCGTCTGTACGATCAACCTGATTTGATGTAACGTCAATCGAGCCGTTTGTTTCAGATTCCGGTTGTGAATCGTCGGGCACCACGTCAACTGAGTTCATGTCGACCTCGGCTGTTGCTTGTGCCGATGTGTCAACATATTGAAAATCGTCGGAGGGCGTTGTCGCTTGCTGTGTTGTGACGGGCGTCAATTCGATTGACAATTGACCAGAACTGTCGGTTGCGACGGTCCCAAGCTGAATACCCGATACAGACAATTGGTAACGCGTATTCGGATGGGCGGATGCTAATAACAGGGTTCGGAAAGTCCTTGCAATATCAGCTGTTGATTCGGCGATTGAATCATCGCTTGGCACTTGCCGGATTTCCGTTGCGGTTGACGAAGCCTCGTCTGATGGCATTTCGGGCGAAACGTCGATGGCTACGTCGGGCGATGGTGTTTCATCAGACGCTTCCA
>JAGQPO010000516.1 GCA_020426665.1 Planctomycetales bacterium | reverse complement strand
AGACTTGGCGAAGCACTATGGCGTTCTTCGGCTGATCAATTGATTATTGGCAGCCAGCTTCTGCACCGCTTCCTGCAATACCACGTCTTCCGCATCCAACGTCACATGACCATCGGAATCTGGACGAGCGGCAATGTAGGGCGAGTCGACGGAATAATCCGGTGCAACACCGTTTTGGCTGATGGCGGTTCCGTTGGGCGAATAAAACTTTGCTGTGGTCAGGCACAGTCCAAACTTTGCCGATTGCATCCGGAAGATTCCTTGGACGCTGCCTTTTCCATAGCTTCGCTGTCCGATCAGAATTCCGCGGTTGCTGTCGGAGATCGCGCCGGCAAAAATCTCGCTGGCACTGGCACTGTCGCCGTCGATCAGGACAGCCAACGGGACGTCCCAAGTGTTGGCGCGATGCGCGACGTAGTCAAAGTTCTCTCGCGTGTTGCGGCCACGTGTCGTGACGATACGACCGTTGCTCAGAAAACGGTCGGCCACTTCGACGGCCGCCGACAATAAACCGCCGGGGTTGCCTCGCACGTCCAACACGAGGGCTCGCATCCCTTGGCGATGCAGATCCCACAAGGCGCGTTCGACGTCGCGAGTTGTCGTCTTTTGAAAGTTCGTCAGTCGCAGATACCCGATTCGTGATGTCGGATCGACCAAGTGCACGTTTTCGACACATGGGACTTCGACGCGGCGTCGTGCGATCCTAAGATCCCGAATCTCGCCCTGAGGCGATTCGATCGAAATCGAGACGAAAGTGTTTTCAAGGCCCCGCAACAGATCCGCTGCGATTTCGGGATTTGATTGGCGCGTATCGGCGTGTTCAACTCGTACGATCCGCTCTCCGGGTTTCAGTCCGGATTCCGCGGCCGGTCCGCCAGGAATGACGGACAGAATTTTCAATGAATCGCTGTTGGTTTCCAGTTCGACACCCAGGCCGACAAAGTTTCCTTCGATGTTCGAGAACATGTCGTCCAACTGGTCACCTGACAACAGGCGTGTGTAGGGGTCGAGCGTGCAGATCGCGCCGCCGACGTACTCCAGCACGGTCGCCGTGGGATTAAGGCCGATCTCTTGGCGGGCGATTTCTGCGACGTGGGCGACGGTGGCTCTCAAGTCGAACCGACTTCCCGAGGGCCGATCCGAGATCCGTCGATGGATGTTCTGTTGAAAGTCGTGCAGAATGCCCAAGTCTTTACCGGGCAACGCGTCGTTGACGAAGCGATTTTCGGCCAGCGCGATTTCAAAGGCGGCCGTTCCGTGCAACAGAACTCGCGACCAATCGATTGATTCAACGTAGTGCGTTTCAAGGTTCGCCAGGACTTCGGAATACAAGTCCAACGCTTGTGATGAACTCATCGTATGCGCCGATGCGACAAAGCTTTTATCGCCGTAGCGTCGGTTGACATCGTAATGAAGCCGACAGATGACAAGTCGCTGGTAGATTTGACGTGAGTCGGGATAGTCGCGTGATGCTTTTTCGTAGTGTCGAATCGCTTCGTTCCACTTTCGCTCTCGTTCCAAGGATGCGCCCAGCGCGATCGAACGTGATAATTCCGGTTCGCCGATCTGCGTCGCGTTTGGTTCAACACCCAACGGCTGTTGTGCCAAAGAAGTTGTCGCGAATAAAAAGACAAGACAGATGTTGCAAACGAGAACCAGGTAACGTCGCGGTGGGGCGTCGATCGACAGGCCACGAAAGGCGAATCGTGACTGAAAAACCCGTGCAGTTGTTGGCATACCGATTCGGCCCATGGGATGTCTTTTGGAGGGGAGGGAGGGAAGACATATCCGCTGGTGAAACAACGGATCGTCAAACGGCCGCGCTAGACACCCACAACGGGCGGCCACGCGAATATAGGACACAAAAGATGCCCGGTCAAAAAACCGTCTGATGGGTAACCGAGTCAGATGGTGCGACCGCTATGGTTTAACACCCAGCGTTCGGTCTGGTCCGATCGATTCAATTGCGACGAAAAAAAATCAACCATTTGATTTCGTTTTCTCGCGGCCCATCATGCGTTCCCTACGCAGAAAGCAACTCAGTCGCTGCCATGGCCTCAGATTCCTTTAGCCGCTCTCGGGCGGCGTTTCAACGATAGGCGCTGTCCACATTGAAGTGAAGACATGCGAGTTGTTTTGTCGGCGGAAACTGAAATCGGATCTACCAGAAACAACGGATTGGTTAGGTCACACCCGTACATTCGCAATCAATGCATCCGTCCGAATGACCGGACGCGACATCGCAAATCCCAATGTTTTCCTGATCACATTCCGGAGCGCGACAGGCAAAGTTTCCGATAGCTGTCTATGTCCCGCAAACGGCATAGCTTCCAACGCTGCGACGCGGGCCGGGCCTGTTTCTCACAGGTCGCGTAGTTCAACAGTCTGTTCAATGGTTCCCCCGGAATCAGTTCCCGCCAATTCACCACCCCGTTTCATTCAGGAAAGGACTCCTAGACCAAGCGATCGTAAGACTGAACCTGCCCGTTCGTTCGGGATGACGCAATGAAGGGATGGAACTCGCCTCTCCCCGGCGTGACCTTTGCCGTGTCGCAAAAGTGACTATCAGATTACGAATCGAGATCGGAAATTTACCAATTCCAACGGATGGAGTCCTTCATAGGAAGGAGCAATGTCAAGATGACGATCTCTCGAGCGATTCGCAGAAGGTTGCGAAGGTATGCACTGTTTTGTTTAGTGGCCGCCACTACCGCGGGAGTGGCCGAAACGTCGCATCGGTCCGCGGCCGCCGAGACGCACGACAGTGGTGACCTATGTGGTTGGATTGAGGAACAATCCAAAACAACGTTCAATGAAACTTCCGCGATTCAACGCCAAGACGTCGCTGCGATTACGCCACCGTTTCTGTCCATCACGTTCGATCATGACTTGACGATTGATACGTGCAGCTATGACGCCTGGTTGATTTCCGCACTGGGCTCCCATCGCACTTCTGATAGCGGCCAGGTCGCAGATCCAGAGCTACTAGCGAATTCCGACGTCGTTGTCGAAGAAGTGGCTGCAGTCGAAGAAGTGGCTGCGGTCGAAG